>NZUX01000033.1 GCA_002703645.1 Fidelibacterota bacterium
AACCGGGTACCTATGAAGTTGCCTGGGATGCTAATAACTTCCCTAGTGGAATGTATTTTCTAAAAATATCATCTGATAACTTTACACATACACAGAAACTTAATCTGATAAAATAAATTATAATAAAAAAGGAGTTTAGTAATTATGTTTTCATCAGAAACTTATTTTGAAATTTTAAAGATAGTAGCCTCATGTTCAATATTTTTTGTTTGGTTCGTGAGATATGATAATATAAAAAAAGAATTTAAAGAGTATGGTTTTCCTACATGGTTTAGAGACTTTGTAGGAATACTCAAAATTTCTTCAATAGCAATGCTTCACTCAGGAAATATTAATATTGTAAAAACTGGTGCAGCTACTATTTCAGTACTTATGCTCGGAGCCGTATTAACGCATATCTTTCTCAAAGACACATTCCGAAACACTATTGCTTCAGTTAGTATGCTAATTATTAGTATAACAATGATTTCGATGATCTAATTTATTATACTTATGATTAAAAAGATTTTAAAATTCGATGATGTAGAAGGTAAGGTTTATGAATTAGAAAACTGGAAACCTTCACATGGATCTGAAGTAAAAAAATATTTTATCAATAAATCCAATGAATTAAAAGATGAGTATATAAAGCTAGTAAATGAATTCAACTTAAATAAGCTAATATTTGAGTCAACCATAACATTTAAACCCATAATGGGTAAGAAATATTATCTATATAAAAATACTAAAAATGAGAGATTCCTATCTCTTATATCTCCAGAAGAATGGAATAAAAAAACTAACCTTGAATATCTCGGAGCCTTTAGGCAAGATACATCATTAAAATGGGTGTCTATTGATTAGGGTATAATAGCTTTAAATAAAATCAAGTATATCAGTAAAAGTTAGAAACTTAGTGTAGTCTAACTTCATTTTTTCATCCACATATTTAGTAGCAGGCCCACCAACAAATAAGTCTATTGAATGCTTATGGCATAATGAAGATATTTGTTCTAAACTTTTCAATGTATTAGCAATATGATCTTTAACAGTTGCGGTGCAACACTGTCTACTACACATATATATATATATATAGCATCATATTTATTCTTAGCAATAAGAGAGCTAATATTTTCAACAGATGTATGAGAGCCTGAATTATGTACTGAATAATTAAAGCTTTCTAAAATTATCTGAATCATATCAATTGCTAAATCAGGAACATCATTCTCAAGATTTAAGCATAAAGCCGTACTAGATGTGGCTTTATTTTTTTTAACTACATCTCTAAAACTATTTAGGGATTTTGAAATTGTTTTTCTTGCAATATGCTCTTCAGCTACTGAAATTTTATCTGAATCTAATAATGCTTGAATAGAATCCAAACTTTTATCAATATACTTATCAAAAATATAATTTATTTTTTTACCCTCTAAGTATAGCCTTAGCAATAATGATTCAATTTCATTACTATTTCGATTAAATGCACTTTCAATGATAAAATTAATATTAGAAGAAATAGAGTTTTTATTACTAATAGTATTGATTTGACTCAAATTCAAATTAAGCTTTTTATTATGACTATTTATAAAGTCTAATATCTGCTTATACGAAAACTTTCTGTGCCCCCCATTGGAACTAGTACATTCTAATTTATTACTTAAAGTCCATCTTCTTATTGTTGAATTATCTACGCTAAATAGGCTGGCTACTTGCTTTGTATTTAAATAGTTTTTACCCATACCTAAATTTAAAACTAATTAATTAATTTCCAAAGACTTTTGCACGAATTGCACATTAATGTTGCATTGAATACTTTTTATTATTAAATTAAAACATGCAAAACGTGCAACAAATATATAAATTTCCTCCTATTAGAGCCCTCTCTAGAGTTCTTTGCATTTTTCTCGTCGAAAATCAAATACACTCCGTTTGGAGAGGGCTTCGTGTTATAAGATGAGCATACTTTTTCTTCATATAATCTTGAACGGTATTCTAGTAGGAGTAATCCTCATGACACAATTCATATCATATCCTATTTTGTTAAAAATAGATGAAAATAACTTTCGTAGATATTATGATGATTATATTAATAGGATTGCTTTTATTGCTGCACCGTTAATGATAGCAGAGCTAATTACCGGCTTTATCTTACTATTCTTTATGTTAAATACAATTATAAAAACATCTTTCTTTGTATTACTTCTTATATGGATGAGCACATTTGCTATTCAAGTCCCAATTCATGATAGGCTATCAGTTAAGTATAATTCAAAATTGATAAAAAATTTAATTTTTACAAATTGGATCAGGACATTTGGCTGGATTTTTAAACTCTTAATCTTATGTCCTTTATTATTAAAATGAATAAAAAGAGATTTGATATAGTTGACCATATTGCCATTCAAGTTTCGGATATAGGAACATCACTTAAATGGTATAAAAGAAGATATAAATGCGCTGTTATTTATGCAGACTCAACATGGGGACTTATACAATTCAATAATATTAAATTAGCTCTTGTTAGCAACGATGAACATCCTCCTCATATTGCATTTTTAGATAATAAAATTCATCTATCTAAAGATACTACAAAACATCGAGATGGGAGCATTTCAAAATATTATAAAGATCTTAACAATAACTATATTGAACATGTCTCATATGATAGTAAAGATGATGACAAAGATGATAACAATAGGATGTGAAATCTATTTTTCCCGAGATTTATTAATATAGAAGTAAATAGGATATAAAGCTTTCCTCAAAAATATTGGAATTACTAATATAGGATATAAAATATACCCAATAAAAATTGAATCATGCAAAAAATCAAGCCTATCTTTAATAATTATATTTTCACCCATTTTTTCTACAATATGCTCGTGCTTCCAATGGTTTAGTCCTAAAGGAAGTCCTATTCCTCTATCTACGAAATAAAGCTTCTTATTTGTTTTTTCATATTTTTGGTGCTCTACTTTAATAGAATTCCACTTAATGAACCAAAATTTAAGTTCTGCAATCAAGCCATTTTTTATACCTACCCAATGCACTATTTTAACTGGCTGAAAAGAAATTAGAAATTTTACAAAATTAATATCATGGAAAGCATCGATCACTTTATCTATACTTATTCTTTTAATGATAACTTTTTGTCTATATATCATAATTAAAGATAAAAAAATTAGTTTTAATAGCTAACAGCATTAGATGTACATATAATGCTTATTTAAGGTTTGATAGTCCACCATCAACAAATAATGTTTGACCTGTAATCCAATCAGACCTTTCATCTATTAAAGAGTTTACAATAGGAATAAAATTATCCCCATTACCTATTCTGTTTAAAACATGTAATTTTTTTGAAAATTCTAGTGATGGCTTATTTGAAGTAATTCGTTTTGTCATATTAGTATCTACCAATCCAGGAGCAATAGCATTAATCCGAATATTATAATTTGCATAAGTAGAGGCTGCAGATAACACTAAAGATGAAACTGCTCCTTTAGCACTGGCAATAGCCTCATGATTTTTTAATCCAATCTTAGAGGCCGCACTGGAAAAAAATATAAAACTACCTCCACTATCTTTGAGAAATTTAAATCCTCCTTTTAATAGTTGAAAGCAACTAAAAACATTTGTTCTAAATATTGATTCAATTTCTTCCTCTGAAGTTAAATGAGCTGGTTTTAGTAATAAAGAACCTGAACAATTGATAATACAATTAATACTTCCTAAACTATTATAACCTTCATCTAAAAATGTATTAATAGATTCAAATTTACACACATCTACAATATGTGAATCTAACTTATTAACTGTTGAAATACTATTTTTCAGTGTTGATAAATTCTCATTGTTTCTAGATCCTATAAATAAATTATGATTTTTTGATAGGCTCTTTGTTAAAGCGCTTCCAATTCCTCCAGTAGCGCCTATTAATAATATATTCATATCTAATTTCCTTTATAATCTGATTTAATTATTTATTTCAAATATTTTAGTGCTTGAACTAAAAAAGAATAAATAAAAGCTGAATATGAAACTTAAAAATAAGATTGAGATTAGCACAGGTAGTAAATAGTACATAGTACCTCCTTTTAATTATTATTAAAACTAAATGACTTAAATAGAATAAATGTTGAAAAATAAAAAAGTATACCTAAAATAAACATAATGATAAAATAGTATGGCCAATCAGGCATAATACCTGATAGATTTACACCACCCGGTTTATTGAAAGTAAACCAATAATTAGATCCAAGAATAATATTTATAGGAACGATAGAAGAAAGCAAAATCACATTATACTTTATACTAGAGATTAGATGTAAAGTATTTAATTTAAATTTCAATTTATACATATACACACAGAATAGAGCTAAGTTAAAATGTGAAAAGTAAAAATGGATATGTTCAATAAATAAAGAATTAGCAGTGAGATTGGAATTAAGCAGCGCCACAACTGACCCTAGAGATGAATTAAATAACATCCATGATTTAAATATATCACTACTAGAATAAAGAGAGATTAAAATTCCTAATTCTGTAATATAACAAAGATGGAGAGGAAGATGAATTTTATAATCAAAATCACCATAGAATACCATAATACAAAAAAATGATATTGTATTAATTAGAATAAATGAAAATAAAATAGATTTAATTTTTTGTACATTAAAAATAAAACCAATAAATGTTAAAAAAGATAATAGTAATAAACTAATTTTTAAATGATTCACATCAAATATTTGAACCGAATTAATCAACACAATCCCCTCAAATTTTGAATGCAGTCATCTCAGATAGTTCGTGCGGATGTAAGGAAGTGTGGATGAGATATTTTTCCAATAAAGGAGGTAAACTACCTGAGATAGTCTGCAATTTTTTTATAAAAAATATTATCTGTAAAATTTTAATCATTATTTATACACGTTTTGCACGTTTTAATTTAAATCAATAATATTAGAAAAGCAAGAAAAACGTGAATAACGTGTAAAAAAGAGGTGTTGCAGGGGCTTGCTAGACCACAAAGTTTAGAGGAAAAATGCTTTAGTTAAGACGAAATAAATGGAAAGAAAAACCCCACTAAAAGTGGGGTTTCCTATCTAATTGGCGGAAACGTGTGGGAGTCGAACCCACCAGACCCATTTCTGTGTCTCAGCGGCTTTGAAGGCCGAGGCATCCACCGGGATAACATCCGCTTCCTTAAATCTTAACTAATTTTAAAAAGAATATATGTACAGCGCTAATATTTATTTATATCTACAACGATAGAATTATATCCAGAACGAGATTTTATTTTCTTCTGAGTATTTTTTGCATATTCTTTAGATCTAAAATAACCCTCCCTAACTGCATATAAATCTTTATTCTTTGTAGATAGATGAATAATATCAATTCTTGTATTAAATCCAAGTTCTACAAGCTCATCTCTAACCTTCCCTGCATTTTCATAACTTCCATATGCACCTATCTGAATTGAGAAATGGTCTTTTTTACTATGCTTTGGAGCTATAATTTTATTCTTTATTTCTTCTACAACTTTTAAAATTTTATTTTCACCTTTAGATTCCTTATCTGAATAGCTAACATCATTACTAGTTGATTTTTCTGAATCAACCTCTAGATACTCTTTTAAATTAATATTAGGATATTTTTTTTTAAATGTTTCGGCAAACATTCTAGCAGTATCTTTCTTGCCTGTCAAAATAAGAGTTCTTAAATATATATCTAAACTTCTATTGATATGTTCTGATTTAGAATAATATAAATTAATTTTTTTTATCCACTCACTAGACTTAGCATAAGAACCATTTGTATAGTAAAATTCAGAAATTTTCATAATAGCATCATCTGCATATTTTGAATCTTCATATAGGTTATAAATTTTTTTATATTTCTTGATAGCTCTTTCATGATTTTCATCTAACATTGCATCAAGAAACATGAAGGATGGATTATCAGGATATTTTTTTCTAAGCTCTGGCAAAGACTCAAAAGCTTTTAAAGTATTTCCAGACTGCACTTCTTTAATTAAGGTATCTAAATCTATTTGAGGAAAGACAAGAGAACATGAAATCAATATAAATAAATATATCTTAATTCTTAAAATATTCATTCTCACTTAACCACTCAGAATCTTCGTCTTGCAATGCAGATGGATGAATATGATTCACCTTACTCATTTCATTGGTTAAATTATTAAACTCATCCTTCATTTCATCCGTAACATTTTCAGAAATATTAAATCGAAGTCGTAATCTTACCATTCTAGGAAGGATAGACTCTTTTTCTTTTCCTTTTAATGAGTCTAATAAATTAATTGATTTCTCATTTTCTCCTTGAAGAGAATAGTAATCAGCAAGCGTAATAAGAGCAGAAATATTATTTGAATCCCTCTCAACAAGGTCCTTAAGTATATGCTCAAGCTCCGAATAGCGATCTAATGCAAAAAGGCTATCTTTAATTAGATGCATAACATTATTAGAATACATTGGCTTATGCTGTGCATACTTAATCCACATAAGTAAAGCTTTTGATAATAACTCTTTAGCTTCTTCAGTAGGGTGCTCATTTCCCTCTTCTTTAGATTTCTGGTATTCCACTTCACTTTCTTCGCTATATGTATCACCTATTAGCTTATAAGCAATAGCTAGTTCATTATGCATATTAAGACCTTCTTCAAATAATGAGCGTGCCATAATAAAATCTTGTTTATTCAATTCAATTTGTCCTTGTTTAATAAGATAAAGTCCAAGAATCCTACTATCCAAATTTCCTGTTATTTTCTGATATATCTCTAAATATTTTTGAGATGAGTTCCAATCATCTATTGATTTATACAAATCAACAAGCTGAAGTAAAGCCCATTCATTTTTCTTCTCAATTTTCAATATATCTAGACACTGCGTAATTGAATCATTAATTTTTTTAAGGTACTTGTAATCAAGCGCAATATTCCTTAATAATTCAATATTTTCATAGGTTGTTAAATCTTTTCTAATTAGAAGGCTCCTGTGAATTTTAAGCGCCCTCTCTGGATTTCCTATTTCTCTAAGAACTTGACCAAGCTTAAGGTAAGCTTTTACATTGCTTGTATCATTTTTAATAAGCGCGAGCAGAGTAGCATATGCTTCTTTTAATTTTCCTGCAATTAGTAAATCTAGAGCTTCATAATAAAGATCTTTCTCTGTTTTCTTATACTTAGAGGTATAATCAAAATTTATATATGCTATAAAAGAAAGTATAACTAATATAATAATTATACTAATTACAGTAATACTCATAGGCTGAATTTATTATCCTCTAAATCATCAGGAATATCTAACTCATCTTCTAAACCTTGATTCCTAAGAGCATCTAATTCTATTTGAATTTTTTTATTTTTAGATTTCAAGGTTATCGTTTCGCTTTTCAGAGATATCATCTGAATCAGCGATATAACAAACCCCAGAACAACTCCCAATGTGAATGTGATTAGCAAAACCATCCATACATTCAAACCTCCAGGAAAGGCTTCTTCATTAGTCATAAAAGGAATTTTGATTTTAATAGGATCACCTTCTAACATATTTAGTTCATTTAACTCAATCAAAAAATAAATACTTGAAGATAAAATCATTAAAAATAAAAAATACTTAAGCAACTTCATATTTATACTCCCGATTTACGTTTATTCCAAACAATGTAACTCCGCGAGCATCTTCAATTTTGACATCTATTAAATCTCCTACAGACTCACTTCCCTTATCAAATACTACCCACATATTCCCTTCAGTTCTTCCAGCCCACTGCTCTTTTGATTTTTTACTTTCTTTTTCAACCAGAACTTTGATTGTCTTACCAACTAAAGCTTTGTTTTGTTTGAGGGTATTATCTAGCTGAACGTCAATTAATCTTTCTAATCTCTTCTGCTTAATTTCTTCAGGTATCTGATCAGTATATCCAGAAGCTTTTGTTCCTGGTCTTGATGAATACTTAAACATAAAAGCAAAATTAAATCCAACTTTCTTTGCAACATTTAGAGTATCTTCAAATTCTTCTTCTGTTTCACCTGGAAATCCTACTATAACATCAGTTGTTATTGAACACCCTGGCATATATTGTTTAATTTTATCTGCTAAAATTAAAAATTCATTAGATGTATAAGATCTATTCATTCTTTTTAAAATTCTATCATTACCAGACTGAAGTGGCAGGTGCACGTGATTACATATATTATCATAAGAGGACATCACCTCAAGCATATGATCATCAACATCTTGAGGGTGAGGCGATGAGAACCTTAGCCTCTTTACTCCTTCTATTGATGCTACTCTATCTAATAATTCAGGAAATTTTCCATCAGGCGTATTGTAAGAATTGACATTTTGGCCTAGTAATGTAAATTCAACAAAACCTTCTTCAACGCCATGCTTAATTTCATTAACTATACTATCAATTGGACGACTTCTTTCTCTACCTCTAGTAAAAGGTACTATACAGAAAGTACAAAACTTATCACAACCTCTCATAATAGACACCCATGAATTGACTCCTTCATTTCTAGATGGAAATAGTTCATCGTATATCTCATATTTTGATAATTTAGTATCTACTAAATGATTCATTTTATTTGTTCTATCTTTTAAAAGTTTTGGTATACTTCTGTAGGAATCTGGACCTAGTATAATATCAACATATGGCTTACTATCAAGAATATCATCTTTTAAATTCTGCGCCATACATCCTAAAACACCAATTAATAATGATGGATTTTTCTTTTTTAAATATTGAAAATTTTCTAGTCTATTATGGACTGTTTCTTCAGCTTTTTCTCTTATAGAGCATGTATTCAAAAAGATGGCGTCAGCCTTTCTGTAATCATCACCCTTCTTATAGCCACATTCTTCCATCATCTTTGAAACCAATTCGGAATCATAGACATTCATTTGGCAGCCATAGGTCTCTATATAATATATTTTTTCATTAGTGTGTGTCATTGAGTGTAATATAATATCAATTGATATCTTAGATAAAGATAATATTTTTACATGCCATCAAAATAAAAAGAGCGAGGATCGACTCTCTTTTTATGATGCTTGACTTCATAGTGTAAATGAGGAGCTGTAGATCTACCAGTATTTCCGACCTCTCCAATCTTTTGTCCTCTTACCACATAAGTACCTCTAGATACATTTCTTTTATTTAAATGTCCATAAACTGTTCTATAGCCATTACCATGGCTTATTTCTATATAATTACCGAATGTCCCATTGTATTTTGATGATATCACTAAACCATCTGCTGTTGCCATAACTGGAGTTCCTGTTTTAGCTGAGAAATCATCCCCCTCATGTTTTTTATATCTTTTTGTAAAAGGATCTCTTCTATATCCAAACCTAGAAGTAAGCTTTGATTTAGATAAATCTACAGGATGAATTGCAGGGATGTGCCTTAATTTATTTTTATTTTTCATAGAATTGGATGACATTTCCATAAAACTTAAAATTTCTAAATTAGTAGATCTTTCTATAAAATCTAATTTTTGAAAGTACTCTTGAAGATCAACGGCTTCTTCATCAGGCAACAAATACTCAAGAACTTCTACGGCCTGTGTTTCACTAATTCCTCCTTTTCCACCAACCCCTAATTGTCTAACATCTTCATGAATACGCGGCATGCTCAGCATATCTCTCATCTCATTATCATAATTAATAATTGTATTAATTTTTTCTTCAATATTAGAAACTCTATTTTCTGCAATTAAAATCTTATCGATTAGTAGCTGATTATTCTTTTTATGATTCTGGATTTCTCTATCTGATTTCCAAGACAGATAATCATCAGAAAAAAAGTATAAGGTAAAAAAATTGCAAGTAAGAAATATAAGAATAAAGGCAAAAACAACGGATTTAGAAAGAAGTATTTCTCTAATCAATCCTTTTGAATTATTAAAGAGTAATATTTTATATTTATTTTTTTTCATTTTCTATAAATAGACGGCATAAATTAATCTAAAATCATAAATAAATAAAACAACTAATTATATTTTTTATCCTTCTTATATAAAGTAGAGAGCATCTTCTTATTTTGATTTAATAATTGCTCTTTTAATTTTATTCTATCCATATAATCAATAAATATTTTATCTTTTGAAAAATCATACTTATTGTTTCCTAAACTAGATAAATATTTCCCTAAATAATAATATTCACGTTTTAAATCAATCTTATACTTTGTCTTCTCTAAGAATATAGATATATAGCTGTTTGTATTTTTAATAATATTCAAAAATCTCTTAGAATGTTTACTGCTATTATCAAATATAACTCTTTTATAACTAAACATTCTTTCAACTATAGAATCAAACATGGTTAATTTTCTATTATTTTTTTAAGATAGGCTGTTATATTAGCAGGTTTATATTTTCCTTTTGCCTGCTTCATAATATTACCCATAAAAAAATTGACTAGCTTCTCTTCTCCAGATAATAAACGAGAATATTCACTTGGGAATTGATCTAATACACCTTTAATAAATGATTCCATATCATCATGATTTTCTTCTTTATCATAGCCCATATCTTTGAAAGCCTGTTTAGCGGTAACCCTAGTCTTAATCATAGATGAAAAAATTTCTTTTGCCTGTTTATGGTCTATTTTTCCTTCTACCTCAATATCAACTAATTCTCTCAGATTGATAGGAGCAATTGGAAAAGAGTCGATACTACTAGATGTTTCTTTTAAATATTTCACTACTTCAATCGTTACCCAATTATAATACTTGATACAATTTTTCAAATTATCAGACAACATTAATTCAAAGTATTTCAGAATATTTCTATTACTAATTAAAAAATCGATTTGTTCTGAATTTAATTTATAAGATAAAAGCTCTTCCCTAATCTCATTTGGTAGCTTAGGAATACTCTTTTTAATCTCATCTATTAGATTATCACTAATTTTTAATGGTGGCAAGTCTGGCTCTGGGAAATATCTATAGTCATGAGCATCTTCTTTTGTTCTTATAGAATGAGTAACCATCTGCTTATCATCCCATAATAATGTTTCTTGATTAATCCTTCCACCTGCATTTAAAATATTACGTTGAAAATCAAATTCATAATTAATTGCTTTCTCTACATTTCTAAATGAATTAATATTTTTAACCTCTCTTCTAATACCTAATTTTTTATCATCTTCTTTCATTACAGATATATTAAGATCAACCCTTAAATTTCCTTTTTCCATATCGCAATCTGAAGCATTTAAAGTCAATATAGTTTCTTTTAAATAATTTAAATAGGCTATAGCATCCGATGAAGATTCCATATCAGGCCCAGTAACAATTTCTAATAATGGTGCCCCCGCTCTATTATAGTCAATTAAAGCATCTCCCTCAATGGTATGAATTGTTTTACCAGCATCTTCCTCAAGATGTGCTCGTACAATATTAATTTTTTTTCCATTTTCTATATTTACATACCCATGTTCACAAAGAGGATCTTCAAATTGTGATATCTGATAACCTTTAGGTAAATCTGGGTAAAAATAATGTTTTCTAGCAAACTTTGTGATTTGGTTAATCTTACAATTAAGAGATAATCCAATTAAAATTCCTTTTTTAACAGCTAATTGATTAATTGTAGGTAATGCTCCAGGATAACCCAAAGTCACAGGACATATTTGAGTATTTGGACTTTCTCCATAGCCCCAATCAGAAGTTGTAAACATTTTTGTTTTAGTATTAAGCTGAACATGAACTTCAAGTCCAATAACCATTTTCCAAGTGTTATCTAAGGCAGTCAAATCAACTCTCCTATATCACTTAGTATTTTTTCTAGTTTATCCTGATCTTTATAGATATTAAAATTATTAGTATCAATAGTAATTGTTTTTGTCCAATCAATACCTTCAATCCAATTATCATATAGCTTATTAAGCTGAGTAAGATATGCGGGATCTATCTTATTTTCATAATCTCTATCTCGATTATTAATTCTATCAATCAGAATATTCAAATCAGCTTTTAAATAGACTATTAAATCAGGCTTTCTTATAAATTGAATCATATTTTCAAATAAATTTGAATAGGTCTCCCAATCTCTTTCATCCATGGACCCCATTTTATATAAATTTTTTGAAAAAATCTCAACATCCTCATATATTGTTCGATCTTGAACCATACCTTGGTCTATACTAGAAACCATATTATTAATTGAACCAAATCGATGATGTAAAAAATATATTTGAAGATTAAAAGACCATCTATGCATATCAGAATAAAAATCAGATAGATATGGATTATCAGTTACTGATTCATATATTTCAACTAAATTAAATTCTTTAGCAACAAATGAAGTAAACGTAGTCTTACCTACACCAATATTACCAGCAATACCAATAAAAGGTTTCTTTTTCATTCTAAGCTCCCTACCATATGATCAAAGTACTGGACAGTAGGCTTTATATCAACCAATTGATTGATATTAAGACTTTTATCCATGATTTTTACTTTAATATAATTTTCTGTATATCCTTGAACAATTTCATCATCCTTAGATTCTATTAAAACCTGATGATTTTTATCCATATTATTAATAATAAATCTTGATTTTAAGATATCAGATAAAGCTCTTAATTTTTTGCTACGCTCATTTCTGATCTTCTGTGGAATTTTCGACTTCATAGTAGCTCCAACAGTATTTTCTCTCTCTGAATATGTAAAAACATGCAAGTAAGATACCTCAAGGCTATTAAGTAAATCATATGTTTTTTGAAAATCATTTTCTGTTTCTGACGGAAAGCCAGTAATAACATCCACACCTATTGAAATATTTGGAATTTTATTTTTTATTAGTTTGATTTTACGTTCATAAAACTCTCTAGTGTATCTTCTTTTCATTAACTTTAATATTTTATTAGATCCAGATTGCAATGGAATATGAAGATGAGGCATAATTTTTTTAGAGGTTGCTAATAAATCAATAATTTTATTTGTTAATAGATTCGGTTCAATTGATGAAATGCGTATTCTTGGAATTTGAGAAATATTGTTTAGTTCATTTAATAAATCATAACAAGTTTCATCTGTCCCAACCCCAAAATCTCCTAAATTAATTCCACTTAAAACTACTTCATTAAATCCTTTTGCCTTTAACTCTTCTATTATTATTAATATATCATCAATTTTTGCACTTCTACTTTTCCCTCTTGCCATAGGGATAGTACAAAAAGAGCAATTATAATCACATCCATCTTGAATTTTAATAAATGAACGGACCCTATCTGCTAATGAATAAGAAGGAGTAAATTGATTAATATTTTTTATATCTGATACATAGTCATTTTTCTTTGTATTATCACTTATAATAATATCAGCTATATCCATCTTATTCTCAGTACCTACAACTAAATCTACATCTTTATTAGTAGATAATTCTTTGGGCTTGAGCTGAGCATAACATCCTGTAATAGCAATAAATGAATTTGGATTTTTTCTCTTTAAAGATCTTACTATTCTATTACACTTCAAATTTGCATTTTCAGTAACAGAGCAAGTATTAATAACATATATATCAGCAAATTGATCAAAAGGCACCAAGGATACTCCCTTAGCTTGGAAAGATTCTGAAATAGATGATGTTTCAGTAAAATTAACTTTACAGCCTAAAGTATGAAATGCTGCGGTTTTATATGGAGAGCTCATTATTTTATAAATTTCATATTTATTTTATTCCCAAAAACATTGATAACTTATTAATTATCTAAGTTTTTTTCCATTCTATAATGAATAATATTACCAAAAGATGAATCAGTCTCACAAATAGTGCTGTATCCATTTTTTCTATAAAATTCTATTGCATTTTCTCTTGAATTTAGAAAAACCATTTTAATTTTATTTATTAGTGCAATTTTCTCAAGCTCTAAAATCAACTTTGTTCCTAAACCTTTTTTTCTGTGAGAATTTTGAACTGCCATATATCTTATCTGAGCATTTTGATTAATAAAATGGATTCTTCCAACAGCTACTAACTGACCTTTTCTATCTTTTATAGCTCTATGGATTGATACTCCTTCCATATCATCAATTTCAGATCCCTTTTTCGCTCCCCATGGAAACCTTAACAACCTCCATCTCAATATAAGATATTTATTAAATTCATCTTTACTCGTAGGTTCAAAGATAGTATACATTTAGTCTAAATATAAAGAAGGGTTATCTTTAGTCTTTGCATTGCACTCATTCCAATAATAACACCAATTACACAAATTACTCTCTTTTGGGTCAAAGCTACTTGTCTCTTCACAAGTTTTAATTTCACTTATATTTTTTATGATTTGATTCTTTAAATTCTTAGAATCAAACTCAGATGCCTTAATAGATACTTCCTTATTATTCATGGTATAAAATAGTGTAAGAGTAATATTATCTCTATTAATTTCAGGGAAGGTTGAATTAGCTGCAATAGAATAGATTCCCATTTGTAAATTTTTTAACATTTTTTTTTCAGTAAGATTTTTCTTACCTGTTTTGTAATCAATAATTTTAATATTCCCTGAACCGTCATTATCAATACGATCTATTATACTAATAAAATTAAAACCTTTAATTTGAAATTCAACTTTCTCTTCTAATCTAAATACATCCTGATTGAAATTAGGACCATATTTAGAGTAATAGTTAACTAAGGTTTTAATTCCTAATGTAAAATAGTCATTTTTTTTCTGCTTAATAAAATGAGATAGTTTTTTTGGATGTCTAAATTGGTAGAATCTAATTTTACTATGCCATCTTTCATCCCAATATTCTTTAAACTTATTTGTTATTTGGTCTAATGAAAAATAGGAAACCTTATTATCTAATTTTTGAATATATATCCACTCTAAACAACTATGAATTATTTTTCCCAAAAAAGCCTGAATACTCTCATCTTTTTTTCTTATTTGATCTATATATATAAATTTATACTTTAATGGGCAGGTATTAAATGAATCTAATTTTGAATAAGAATATTTTTCTATTTTCAAGGCCAAAATCTATTTAAATAGTTTTTCTAATAAGAATAAAATTTCCAAATCCATTTTGATCAAGAAAAGTGAATTTTAACCCAGAGGGATATTCCCAAATCTCATAAACACCATTAGATTGATTTGAATATCTCTCAGCTGTTTCAGGAGGTCCATAAATAATATATACTCTTCCTCGATCAGACCTCCAACCTTTACTCATATCAAAAAATTTCAAATTTACAAACTTTACTCTATCAGAAAATTCCATCAATAATTCATTTTCAGGAGTTTTAGGGTCAGGATCTCTATCTATCCAATAATTTTCAACAAACTTAAACTGATCAATTAGTTCCATTTTTTTTAATGCCTTAATATCTGATACTGGTAATATATATCTCATAACAGCAACAATTTCCGTAGAGTCATTAGTCCAAAAAATATTATTTTCATCTTCTAAGTATAAATATTTCATTATTGAATAGTCTGAAGTTGACAAAGTTAAATCAAAATAATTATAATATTGATTTGGAATATCAAATTCAATAGAATAAAAACCATTTTGATCCATAGATAGATTAGAGAATGTAGAAATATATTCTTGATTAGAATCATTCAGTTTTATTGATAAATCATTAATTTTTTTATCACTATTAAAATATTGAAAAGATAATAAAATATTATTACTATCAATTTTTAATTCATTATTAATTTCTTTTACAACAGAAAACTCATTAGAACTATTTCTAATATATAAAGATAAATCTCCAAAACCATTTATTGCTGATAAATCAATCTTTTTATCTGATTTAAATATATTGCTATTATCTAAATCTTGGATATTGACTCTTATATGATATTCACCCTTTGGAAGGTTTATAAATTCTTTAAATGTTAAAAACTTAGTCGATGACCTTGTATCCTCATAATATCTTTGAACAATTTCATCTTTCCAAGAATCTTGGATGACAATTGAGTCATTATTCATATCATAAATTTGGATAGTAGTAAGAATTGAAGCTTTAAAAACATTATCCTGTTTAACAAAAACAAAATGATTATTACTTACCGAATGATTGATTGAAACCTCAAATATATCTTCTTTATAATTATATATCTGATTGGTAGATAAATTAATCAGCATATCACTATTCTTATTTCTATTTTTATCTTTTGTAGAACAAGAGCAAAGCATTAATAATATAATAAATATTTTAATTAGCATGATATTTTTCCCAGTTAAATAGCGCGACACCCTTATTTGATATAAACCAAACCCAATCATTATCACAATCTATGTTAAATATTTCATTACCCTGTATACCATCATCTTGATCATAGTACCAAGATTCGCCATTATTCATATTTATAAGCCGAGCCCTATCAACTAAATTAATCCAAATATAATTATTACATAATTCAAAATTTCTAATATTATTATCAAATACTAATTCTTTAAAATTATTTGATGATAATTTCAATCTTGAGATTGTTCTATTTAAACAATATAATGACTCATTATCAATTTCTATTTGATAGCAGACTCTATCTGATACAAATAAATTATTATTAAATGACAAATCTATTTTTTTAATTCCTCTATTTGTTGCCACAAATAAATTATTATCATACACTTCCATATCATAATTTTTTTGATTATTAAGATTGTAATCATTAGGAATAACTCTAAATGGATTAATATTTATTTCATTGATTCCATTTAAAGTCATAGCTAAAATCTTACCATCATGCTCAATTACTTCCCATACAGCATCATCACCTAACCCATCAGAAGAATCTAATATATCCCATGAACTACGAAAATTTTTTAAATCTTTTTTTAATAATCCAAAAGATGTGGCAACAAACAAGTGATTACCTAACCGTTTCACATCATTAACATCTGTACTCTTAATATTTATAGACTCATTTATATTAAATCTTTCCCAATCTCCATTATTTTCATCCCAAGAAATTAAAAAAACATCATCATCTCCATTGAAATAATTAAAAAACTGATTATCAAAATGTCCTGTACGTTTAAATTCACTATCAAAAAACCACCACTTTTTTTCTTTATCCAAGTAAGCATCAGATATAACACCTTTTTTCAATATGGGTTGTATTGGATCCAACTTCTTTGAATTTCCCCATGAGTAAAACAAAAAACCTCTATCCGTACCAACCCAATTATTATTATCACTATCAGTATAAAATACTGTAGGAATTATCTGATTGCCATTCTTATCAAAAAAAACATTATAATCTATATGATGATTATTAATATTATTAACTCTATATCCTATTGACCAATTAGAGTCTGGTATATAAAATTTAGATAAATCAATATTCTGCCCATCAAACCCATACATTGAACTACCCCAAACAATATTATTTTTTTCATCAATAGCATCGTTAATATCTACAAATTTACCTGAAAATGGATTCAATGGCACAATATATTGATAATTTCTAATCCATATAAAACCAGAAGAGCTTCCAATATCATCAATAATAGTTATGCCCTTACCTATCAAATCGGAATTTAATAAATGATGATAAGAAAAAGATGATAAAGGCTTAAAGCTAACACCTTGATCATGAACAACCCATATATGATCAGTATTATCATCATAATAAATATGCTTAATAATATCTGATGGAAGTCCTCTCATAAGTTCAATGTCATAAACTAACTCACCTGTTATTTTATCGTACGTAAAAATTCCATTATTAGCACCAATAATAACATTATAATTATCATCAGTTATTGCATGAATCTGACTGGGGTTCCTAAGAATATACCAATCACCTTCTTCATAAAAAAAGTTAGTGAAGGAATACAAAGTATTTATAATAATTATAAAAAAAAATATTTCTTTTATTAAACATAAAATAAATTAATAAAAAAAGGCCGTTATTAAACGGCCTTTTTTTTATTAGTCTTATTTAAAGAGTTAATTACCTAATAAGCGTTAAATGCTTTGTAAATGTTTGACTAGGTGTAACTAATTTATATAGATAAACACCAGAAGGGACTAACTCTCCACTCAGATTCATACCATTCCATATAAACGAATAAACTCCAGGGCTATAAACCCCTTCAGTAACAACATCAACAACTCTACCATTTATATCGTATATAGTAAGTGATATCTCTGATATATTAGGGATAGAGAAAGATATTGTTGTTTCAGGATTAAATGGATTTGGATAATTCTGAGATAACTCAAAACTTACTGGAGATAGAATATCATTAGATAGTTCTTGACAATCCCCACAAGCACCTTCATCGCAATTAAACTCTACACAATTGAAATTAGGAAAAGCTTCATCACACCATGCATCACCTAAGAATGCATCAGAAACACAAGATAATGAACAATCAAAAATAAATCCTTCATCAGCTACTCCATCATCATTAATATCGCATGGATCTCCAATGTTTATTGGAACCTCTAATGCAACTACATCTCCACTAGTTAACGCTGCAAACAACCCGAAGGCAGGATCGCTACCAGATAAAAATCCTGAAGCAAATACTACAGCCGAAGTACCACCTAAACCAGATAAAGGAGCAATAAACTCAGCTATCACATCGCCACCAGTTGGAGCAATACCAATAGTATAATCTACAGCAGCAACTTCAACTTGAGTTGAAAACTCACCATAGCTTAAATCTCCAAATAATAGACCACCATCAGCTAATACATCAACCGCTGGGGCATCTGTTGAACCATGATAAACATGAAGACCTGTATAATAATTATTAGATGCTCCAAACGATGTTCCTGAAGCTGCTAAATCAAATGGGGTTGCAGCATCACCTAAAATACCTGTAGCAACAACTACATACTCACCACCAGCCATTAACTCAAATGGGAATTCTGCAATAACATCACCATCTGCAGGCGCAATACCTACTGTGAAAGATGTTGATAGCTCTAATACTGGAGTTGCTGTACGATATTCAAAGTTCTCAACAGCTAAAGCACCATCAAGATATATATCGACTACAGGAGAAGGTGAATTATGAATCACCTGAACATGCGCTACCTCTGGAGCTTCACCCAAGTCTATATCAGTAACAACCGTCATTATATCACCAAAATCTCCACCCATATCTGTTGTTAGTTGAGTCATTTCATACTCAACTCCTTCACTTACATCATAAACCTTAACAACAATAGGATTACCATCAACTGCTCCGTTTAAAATTGGACCACCAAAATCGCTTAAGTCTAAAGACATAATTGCTGTAACTTCAGTTACTACACCTTCATTGTTAGCCACACCATCCCAAACTGTTGAACCAACAAGTACCTCTCCATATTGAGGGTTTAGACCGGTCGAGTCTGTTTCAATAACACCCATTAAATCAAATACACCAATTTCATCACCAACTTCTAATGTTGATATAGAATCCATTAAGATAATTAAGTGAGATTCTCCTGTATGGTTAATATCTACAGAATAATAACATGTAGAGTTACCATCACAATCAAAACAATCCTCTGGATATACACAGTCACCAGGCTCACCGTAGTTACAAGCATCTACATCACTACAAGCAGCATCAAATTCAAAATCTTCCATTATATTGAATGTTAATGCAGCCCCATCAATATCAGAAAGAATTACATTTTCTAAGCCAAAGCTTCCGCTATCACAGCCAAGCCAACCAGCTTCCAAAGAAACAAGCAACCCAGAACCTGCTGGAATTGTTGCTCCTGTCAATGAAAAACCTAGAACTGTAGTTCCACTTGTACTAATCATAAAACCAGCATCGGCTGAAGAACCGCCTGTTCCACTTAAAACAGATACAGAGTCACATGAGGATGTGATATTAAATTGAAAGCCTGCAACATCAGTAATATTTTCCATCGAAACATCAATCATTCCCTCTGTTACATTACTAACTCCAATCATTGCATCAGCAGGGTATTGACAACAATCAGGACCACAATCAACTAATGCCTCTGGATCATAGTTTAGCGCATTGGGATCCATACAGCCAGAACATGTAGAATTATCTCCACCGCACTCACCACATAAATCATCTACCAATGAACCACCACACGTACCAGCACAATCAATATCTACAGTACAATTTCCTTCACAATCAAAGTTTTCTTCTGGATATTCACATGATCCATCATCATTGTTTGCTTCTGGGTTATAATTACACGCATCTACATCAGTACAACCTTCTAAAACAGTAAAATCAAGAGTTACACACTCACCAACATTCCAAGCTATTCCAGCACCAAATGGATCTGAAAGAACAACGTCACTCATACATGATTCATCCCAAAGAGGAACAAAACTCACTTCAAGTAAAACTGCGTCACCTGGAGGTATCGTTGCACCTGTTAATGAGAAACCTACTACAGTACCATTAGCTGCACTCACTAAAAAACCATTTTCTTCAGCGCTTCCACCTGCTACAGATAGAATCTCAACATTTGATAATACAAATTGAAATCCAGCCACATCCATTGCATTGCTCATATTAACAGACATAATTCCAGTTTCATTGTTAACAGATAAGTCTAAAGAAACTGTACATAGCGATCCATCACCCTCACATATACCACATTCATCTTCTACAGCATCACCACCACATACTCCAGCACAATCTTCTTCAGCTACACAATTTCCTTCACAATCAAAATTTTCTTCTGGATATTCACATGAGCCATCATCATTATTCGCATTAGGGTCGTAGTTACATGCTTCCATATCCATACACCCATCTACAAGAACAACTGGGAAGCCAACCTCAAGGGCTTCACCCTCTGAATCAGAAAAAATAAAATCAGACAAACAATCTTCAGTCACATTTCCAGTAAGTTCTACTAAGGTACCTGAACCAGCAGGAACGACAGAGCCTGTAAAAGAAAAAGCTAATACAGCTGATCCACTAGCCGATATGGTAAATCCAGCAGCTGTTGCATCACCTCCACTAGCTCCGGTTACACATCCATTATGTGCAAACTGAAATCCAGCGATATTAGCTGTGCTTGAATAATCAAGATTTCCACCATCAAGAGTAAGACATACTTCTACACCTTCTTCACAGCCGTATTCACATGTAGAACCGTCACCAAAACATACTCCACAGCTATCTAAATCCCACAGCTCACAACACGTATCAAATTCATCTGTAATGGCTGCTCCATTACATATTCCAAAGCAATCTTCATCAAATAAACAGTTTCCATCACAATCAAAATTTTGTTCTGGATATTCACATGACCCATCATCTGTATTAGCGCTAGAATCATAGTTACATGCTTCAATGTCAGTACATCCCAAAACAGGATCAACAGAAAAAGCTACTAATAATGCATCCCCTCCTGGTCCTGAAAAAATAAAATCAGATAAGCACCCCTCATTTACATCACCATCTAAATCAACAAGAGTTCCTGTGCCTGCTGGAATAACCGCTCCGGTAAAAGAAAATGCTAATACAACAGTTCCGCTAGCTGATATTGTAAATCCAGCAGCTGTTGCATCACCTCCACTGGCTCCAGTAACACATCCATTATGATTAAATTGAAATCCTGCAATATCCGCGGTACTATCATATTCTAGACTTCCATTATTTAATGATAAACACACATCTGTGCCATCTGGACAATTTGAAAAAACAAATGATAGAACCATAAAAGGTACTAAATAAAATAGTTTACTAAATGACATACTTTTTTCTCCTTACTCTCTTTAATTATTCTTTGCACTTTGAAGAGATAGAAAATACCTATTTTTTGACCAAAAACAAATAAGTTTTACTCATCAAATTAAATTATAATAAAAAATACAAATCCACTCTATCTAAATCTAATCAATTTAATCTATTGCTTTATGTAACACCATGTAAAATCATCAAACTGAAATAAATGGCCAGTAAATAGGAATTAATTTCATCGCAATAAACCAAAAAATAATTGTTAATGGAAGACCCATAATAATGAAATCTTTCATTTTATATTCCCCGGGTCCATAAACCATTAAATTAGTCTGATAGCCAATAGGAGTCATAAAGCTATTTGATGCTCCAAAACAAATTGCAATTAAAAAAGGTCTAGGGTCAATATTGAGTTGAGCAGCTAAATAAATTCCAATGGGCGCTAGAATAATAGCTACCGCAGCATTAGACATAAATGCTGATAAAATAAATGTAACCGAATATAATAAAGATAAATAAACCATATATGTTGATGATGAAAACCCTGATAGGAAATTTGCAATTTGAATAATTAAGTCACCTAATAATTGGTCTGCTCCAGTGTTTCTTATAGCAACACTAATAGGCACTAACGCTGCCAATAAAAATATAACAGTCCAATTAATTGATTGATATGCTTCCTGAATTGATAGTGCTCTAAGTGCTAAAATTATTACAACAGCAAATATAGCTCCCTTAGTTATCGATATAAATTCAATAGAAGATAAAAGCATAATAATAGGAATTACAATAACAGATATCCACCAAAACCTCTCATATCGAAGATGGAGATCAAGTTCTTCTAGCACAACAAAATCTAAAGAGCTTTTTAATTTATTAATTTTATTTCTAGGAACTAAAATAAGTAGTGTATCTGAGAATTTTAATTTTATATGAGCTACTTTTTCTCTTAACAACTCATTTTGTCTCTTAATAGCAAGAACAAATGATGATAATTTTGTTCTAAAATTGAATTGATATAGAGTTCTACCAATCAAAGAAGATTGCTGCGTAACAAGCGCTTCAACAAGAACATGATTTTTGCCTTCAAGCTCTTCTTGATTCATTTTAACTTCAGACAGAAGAGATACATTCATTTCATTTTTAAATTTTATGATATTCTTGACATTAATTTGAACCAAGAAGACATCTCCATGCCTTATAGTATGAGAATCTAAATTAACTGATATGGTTTTATCTTTTCTTAATAGTTTAATAATATCAATTTCATACTTTTCACTTAAATCTAAATCACCAATATTTTTTCCAATTAAAATTGAATCTTCTTTTACTGAAAATTCTGTTAGATATTTATTCATATGATATTTTTGAGTTAATGAAGAGACAATTGCTCTAGATGGAAGAAAGAAGCAAGCAATTATTAAATTATAAACAATTCCTACTACCATAAATATGCTTCCAACTTTAGTAAATTCAAATATACTAAATGGAGTTAATCCTTGCTGTTCAATAAAATCACTAATAATTAGATTAGTAGATGTTCCAATTAAAGTTAAGGTCCCTCCAAAAATAGCAGCATATGATAAAGGGAGTAAAACTCTCGTTGGGCTTATATGAAATTTTTGACATAAATTAATAGCCAAAGGAATGAAAATTGCTACCGCAGCAGTATTATTTATTAAACCTGATAAAATAGATACAATTAATAGAAATGTCGCGATTGTAACCCATTTATTTTTTCCAACATGAGTATACATGAAATCAGCAAATACTTCTAAAAATCCAGTTTTAACAAGAGAACGACTAAGTATAAACATTGCCCCTATAGTAATTACCGCTTTATTACTAAACCCACTTAAGGCATCATCAACACTTATAACATTAAATAGCAATAATATAGCAGTTGCTGCCATAGCTGTTACTTCTAAAGCAAAAACTTCAAAAATAAAAAATGTAACTAGCATAGCAAAAACTATAAGAAGTATAATTAAATCAAAACTTAGCATATCAACTGAAGTTAACTAAATATTTAATAAAGATAAAAATAAAAAAGGGGCTTCCATATTTTTAAAAGCCCCTTTTAAATAATAACTATTATAGGATATTATGCTTCTACTAATTTTTCTTCACATATTGTTTCAATAAGCATCGTACAAACTATATATGGATCCATATTTGCAGATGGGCGCCTATCCTCTAAATACCCATAACCATCATTAGCTGTCCCCATAGGAATCCTAACTGAAGCACCTCTATCACTAACTCCATATCTAAATTCAGCTATACTACATGTTTCATGTAATCCAGTTAATCTTTGATCGTTATCAGCTCCATATGCTGCTATATGCTCAGCATGTCTAGATTCTAATTTTTTACATGCAGCTTCAATAACTTTCATTCCACCAGCTTCTCTCATTGATTTTGTACTAAAGTTAGTATGGGCTCCAGCTCCATTCCAATCACCTTTTACTGGCTTTGGATCTAAAGTCGCACTAACCTCATAATCCTCACCTATTCTATACAATAACCACCTAGCAATCCAAAGCTGATCTGAAACTTCCAATGGACCTAATGGACCAACTTGAAATTCCCATTGACCTGGCATAACCTCTGCATTAATACCAGAAAGTTTAATCCCTGCTAGCAAAGAAGCTTCCATATGCTCTTCGACAATATCTCTTCCAAAAACTTCATCAGATCCAACACCACAATAATAGCCTCCTTGAGGGGCTGGAAAACCATTATCAGGCCAACCTAAAGGTTTAATACCATCAAAAAAAGTATATTCTTGTTCAATTCCAAACCAACACTCTTCACTTTCAAATTTTTCCGCTAAAGCTCTAAGTTTAGCTCTTTTATTACTCGAATGAACAGTACCGTCTGCATTAAAAACTTCACACATTACCAATATATCATCTCCACCTCTAAGAGGATCAGAAAAATATGAGACTGGTTTTAATAAGCAATCACTAAAATGTCCCTCAGCTTGCATAGTACTAGAACCATCAAAACCCCACTCTGGCAAATCTTCTACACTATTAACTTCACCATAAATAATTCGTGTTTTACTTCTAAGTTTAGCTGTAGGGTTACTCCCATCTATCCAAATATATTCGGCTTTAACTACGGACATGCTCTTCCTCCTTTTTAATTAATAATTTAGTACTTTTATACGAACTTAATATTAATTGGGTTTCAGTTCTTTTTACTCCTGGCCATGACTGAATATCTCTTAATAACTTTTCAAGCGATGTAGTATTCTCAACTTCTACAAGCAGAATATGAGACCCTGTACCTGTGGTCGTATAACAGCTTACAACATTTTGGCTATTATTCGCTTGGTTTACAACATCTTCAAAGTATGCTGATGATTCTGATATAATAGTTATAAATGCATTAACATCCATCCCAAGCTTTTGCTTATTAATATCAACGCTATATCCTCTTATTACTCCAGAATCTTGAAGTTTTTTAATTCTTTCAGTAACAGCAGGAACTGACATTCCAACAGAATCAGCAATATTACTCGCTGATTCTCTAGCATTCTCTATAAGATGATTAAGAATTAACAAATCTGTGTTATCTAATTGCACTAAACCTCATTTTTTAATATTTAAATTTAATAATTAATATTAATTTATACCAAATATTTTTAATATAAACTATATATTTATTTAAAATTATAAAGAAATAAGGAGTATGTCTTTAATATTATGAAAACTACAGTTTACCATAACCCTAGATGAAGTAAGAGCAGGAATTCGGTTCGAATTCTAGAAGAAAAAAAAATTGATTACAAAATTATAGAATATCTAAAAAATCCTTTAAGTGTTAATGAATTAGAAAACATTCTTAACATTCTTAAACTAAAGCCAATTGATATTATTAGAAAAACGGAAGCAGATTATAAAGAAAATAAAATTAATTTAATCAAAAATGATAATGAACTCTTAATGGCAATAATAAAATTCCCTAAAATACTTCAACGACCAATTATATTAAATGGGAACAAGGGAGTAATTGGTAGGCCCCCTGAAAATATTTTATCAATAATTTAAATATTTACTATCTAACAAAAAACCTTAAGCCATGCGTTTGGCTAAGTTCATTAATCAAAGGAAGTCCATAAGGATCCTCATGATCTGTATTAAATATATATTGAACCCCTTCATTTTTATCTGGAGATTCAATACCTATAGTAACGCCATGGTCGTCAACATTATATATTTCTTTATATTGAAATACAATTTCACCATCACCTCCATTTGTGCCTTCAAGAATAATATTTAATATAGCCATAATATCAAAAATATCTATATTGTCATCACCATTTAAATCTGAATCTACTAATTCAGTGGGACTAGGGTTGTGTATATCTAAAATAATATTAAGGACCAACATAATATCAAAAATATCTATATTCAAATCTTCATTAACATCTCCATTAGAACTATATTCACTTGGATATAATATTAATTGAAACGTTTCTTTTTTACATTCTTCTGGATCTGGGGCATCACCATTATCTAAACAGTATTCATCAACATGTCCATTTGCAAGATTATCCCATTGAATTACAAAAGCCTGTTCCTCTTCAATCCATTGCGAATAAACATTAAATGGTTCTGTTCCACCATTATCATCTAAGTCATCATAGAAAGGAGCTAGTAATCCATAAGGCCCAATAGGGAAGGTTATAGAATTATTATAAAAGTAACTTAAAGCATCACATTCTTGATTATCATTAGTATTACCATCTAAACAAGGAATAAATGAGGCCCAACCATTAGAACATACTGTTAAATTTGAAAAAGTTTGACCATAATATTGAAAATCAAACCCTAAATCAATAGTAGTATTTGTATCATCTACTAAGTTTAGATTAGTCCCCGTATCTGATATCTCATACCAATAATATGGAATAGCTTCCATAACATATCCATAATCACTCTGCTCTTCCATATCACCAAATTCTGTAGCATTATATGTCTCATTTAAATCTTCATCATAATTAATTAGATATTCCTTCTGATAATATTGCGATCTATTAATATATAGATTGAGATTAGAGCTAGGTTCTACTCCATCAAAATCAATACCTAGTTCTCCATACTCATTTGATAAACCCTTAGCAATTAGCTCTCCATTATACATAAGAGCCCCAACTGCATCTTTTAATGGATTTCCAAATTCATCTTCAACAATCACATTTAAAAAAGAATTATCAATATTATAAGATTCATCAATACCATCTAAATACAACTCATTAGGCTCTTTCAGCCAAACGCTTAAGCTTGCATCACCAAGAACACCATAAACATGATGATAAAATTCTCCAATATCAGTTCCATTTATCTCAAGACCTTCAAATTCTTGAGCTACAGCTTGCTTCCCTGTATGTAATGCAGGGCCTATTTCACTTTGTCTACCCTCCAAATAGTCATCCCACATCGCTCCACATAACACATTATTAAATCGCGTATCTGTATCTAAATCAGAAGGACCAACCATCGCAACTGCACCTTTTGGAGCATTTATGGTCCCTGCAGTTATTAATTTTTCCCCAAAACAAAAAACTTGTGATTCATTTCCAAAGTCACCAGTATTACACACAAAACTAAATACTACTGGCATGGAGAATGTTGGGTTTAATAAACTTTCAATTTCATCTAAACGGAATTGTGGTTTATGCCAACCTCTAGCATCCCCCCATCCTCGATAATTAACAATACCAATACCATTATTCCATGACTCTTCTATCTGATCGGGACTAGTAGCCCAATCATAATTCCACTTATGAAAGAATGCACTATCGACACTTGAATATCCATATGCAAATAATTCTTCTTGAACCCATTTTGATGTCCAAACAGGTGTCACAGGCCAATTTTGTGGTGATGTTCCCTCTCCACTATAATTTCCAGCTACGACTAAAGCATTATTTAAATAGCTAGGGTCTGGAACATATGGAAAATCTAACTTAGCATAATGAATGTTTCGATTTATAATATTAGATAAATCTGTAGCGCTTCCAATAGACCATCTACCTAGAAAAAAATGTGGTTCTAGCATATTTTCTCCTTGACCATCATTGATATCAAAAAATGTATATGGATAATCTGTTTGATCATTTTCAGCTTCATTGTACGATGGAATCTCATATGTCGGAATATTATAGTTATCATTATTCTGATTAACGTCACCAACAAGAAGGACATACTCAAGCATTGGGTCTTGCTCATAAAAGCTAATCAAATAATTTCTAAGATCATCATTCGTATTACCGTTAATTCCTTCAATCTCTGAATTTCCAGATCTAAATGAAACAACCGTAACATCATATCCTTGAGTCTTTTTTAAATTAATAAAAGTTTCTAAGGAAGAATTATTAAGATCAGAGTTAGATAGGACAATAAGATATGTCCCTCTGGCAAACTCTGAATCTCTATATTTATTTATATTCTTTTTGGCTAGAGGAACTAGCTCACTAAATAAAGTTGAGGCTAATACAAATACTAATAAAATCACTTTTCTCAAAAAATTAATCTCCTATAATTTGATTTACAATACCTACAATATCTAAAATATCTAGATTATCATCTATATTATAATCTCCACTGCACAACTGAAAACCCGATGCAATCTGATTATCTAAAATAATATTTAATAAAGCTACAATATCAGTTACAATTATATCTCCATCATGGTTAAGGTCACCCCTATAGCAACTATAGTCTGGATTATAGAGTAATTTTAATGCATCCATAGATATTCCTCTATAGCTAATTGTAATATCTGACATAATCCCTAAACTAATAACATTATTTGAATTGACATCTAAATTAACTGACTTGTAGTATGTACTATCTACCCAATTTTGATTTGAAAAGGATAGCACTCTTGAGCTCCCTTGACTATTTACAATATCAACAAAGAGAGTATCGTTATCCCATTCTAGCTCATATTTCATATCAAAAACTAGTACAGCATTATCTATATCCGAATAAATCTCTTCATTAGAATTGATTTGAATAGGACCTAAAGGAGTAAAGTCGGGATAAGTTAAACTGTATTGAGATTTTAAGCGTCCATCATCAGAGTGCCAATCCCCTAAAACAATATCCCATTTATTTAAATCATCAAATTCATCTAAAAATAAATAATCGTACCAATCTAATGATATCAAAAACTCAGAGTTTGAATTTATAGCTATATCTTCTACATGTGGAAAAATATCATTTGATAGTATAGTAAAATTATATTCACCTTCAGGAATTGATAGCACATTTGATCCAGGGTAAACTTCAATTTCATGATTAAAATATTCATTACTCATTTTTAGAAGAATTTCATCTGAATGATTAGCCGGAACATCAATATTAATAATCACTTCATATTCAGGCTTAGGCTCCAATAAAATATTAATTTCACTTACAATATCAGCACTGGGAATTAAATCTAAATATTCAAAATCATAATAACCATGTTTGCTAAAAGTTATATCAAATGAATCTAAGTATAGTAGTCGTCTATATCGACCAAAATCATCAGTTAATCTAGGTGCTAAAATTCCACCATCCATCTGATGAATCACAACATCCACACCCTCTAATGGCATACCAGTCATACTATCAGAAACAATACCCGTTACTTGATACTTATCTGGACCTGTTGGATAGTTTATCCCAGCAGCTCTCTTCATCAGGTAATATGCTCCCGGAAGATTTCTTTCAATAGTATTCTCTATCATTTCAGCATCTGGCTGCATATCTTCAGTGCCTACTTCAATTAAATATTGAATACATCCAGCCTGAGAATATGTCCAATCATGAGCATTACCTTTCATGGAGCCACTAGCTGCAAAATGATAATTCCCATCACCAAATTCAACTAAAGTAAGTTCTGCAATTTGCTGGCCTAATGGCTGAATCACTTGATAGTCTGGAGAAATTTTTCCCCCTGGCCACAATGAAGAATAAATAACCCTTTCAGCAACACATCCAGATCTTGAGCTATGATATGCTATTGATAGTAAAAAATCATAAGTTTCTACTAAATTTTTAATGGCTACAACCTCACTTTCAGAAAAAGGAGCCTCACCTCTATAATAGTCAAAGTTTGAAACATAAGAAGGGTTAGATGGACAACCTGAATCTGTTTCTCCAAATTCATCTCCAAAAATCCAATTTAAGCCATAATTTCTATTTAAATCTACCCCATCAATATCATTACCATATCCATTTAAATGATCATAATCAAATACGCCATTATGATTTGCATCCATTTTATTTTTTCTATAACTAACATCCTGTATCCATTCACCATTTTCTTCATATCCATGAACCACCTCTAAACCCTCCGGATTATAAGTAGGGACAATCCAAACCTCAGATGAATATAAAATTCCAGCTAAAGTCTGAAAATCAGACGGGAATTCTTCAGGATGTAAAAATCTATAAATAAGCTCCATTGAAATTTCAACTCCAAGAATTTCTTCTGCATGACATTGACCTAAAATCAATACTCTAGGCTGATCTTCATCTACATCAGCATTAAAGGATAGTTTTACAGCCCAAAAAGGCATCTCCTCTAATTCAGAAGTACCTATTTCTATTAGCTTATATATAGTACCACTATTAGGATAGGGTGAAGACATACTACCATATTCTCCAAATTGATCATCCCAAATATGTAAAATAGAATCTATTTCTTCATAGGTATGATATCTCTCAGATAAGGGACTCTCTGAGAATAAAAATTCAGTTGAAATTAATCCAATAAGTATATAAAGGAAAAACGTATTAAAACTATTTTTCATTATGGATTAAGAATAGCGTTAACAGTTGAAACTACATCAAGAACGTCAATATTATCATCACTATTAACATCTGCAGCGCAACTTTGGTAGTTATCTGGAATTAAGTTACCAAGCACGATGTTAACCATTTGAACAACATCAAGAACATCTACATTTGAATCAGCATTTACATCAAATAATGTACAATCTGAATCAGATGGAGTAATTAATTGAGCGTAGATATTAGTTAAGAGCTCTTTACCTGTACTTCTATCATCTTCCCAAAATGCTAAATATAAATTATCTTCTTCTGATAAAACTCCAAATCTAATATTAACTTGGCCAAAGGGGTCTGTCGATAGTGGAATTCCACCTTCCTCATAAACTATACCATTTGAATTTATTTCTTGGTAGTAAGCATCCCATTCGAAAGATAAATTTAAACTTTGATCTATTCCTTGAGCGCTCCTCATATCTTCCCAGCCTATCATATAATTCCCTGACTGTGTTGAAAAGACTGATGGATTTTGCTGTTGACTACCTTCAATTGCAGCTACTTCAATCTCTTCTGAAATTATTAAATCACCTTCTAAAACTGATAAATTTGCACACAAAATATTTAAATCAACGATTTCTTCACCCTCTTCATTATTAAACGTCTCCCTTCCATCATTCCAGCAAGCTAAATATTCATCTAAAAATTGATTATATGTGATTCTAGAACTTCTTTGATCATTAACTTCATCAGATATAATGTAGCTAGCACCATTACCAAAATTATTACCATCAAATGAAAATACTTGAGCATACACTCCAGCTGAGAGTGAGCTTGATGAAGATTTATAAGTTACAATAAACTCATTATCACCAGAAGCGTAAGATTCGTATTGAGGATCATTACAATCTGAGCAGACTTGACTTGATGAATATGGTGCTCCATTTTCATCAACAAATATAGCATTTAGTCCAACACCCATAAAGCTAGCAGATTCATAAATAACAACAACACCTCCATTAATTGGATTTGGGATAACTGCTTTCACTAGATTGTCCTCAAAACTAGCTTCAACAATATTAATGGGCGATGACCACTGAGCTATTCCATCAGCATTATATTTTTGCAAAAAGATACCATATGCAAAATTAAGACTTGAATATGCTAAATAATACATATCATCAACTGTACATACGCCTGAATACTTTTGATCATTACCTTGACTATCAATTTCTTGGCCAGAATCACTACCTATAATATCTAAATTATAATCTAACATTTGATAGTATTGTCTATATGGCCCGTCATACTGATGAAAGTTCATCATAATTGAGCTGCTACTTTTAGCTAATTTAGCTCTAAAATCATAATTACCACCATGAGGTCCTTGGAAAGGGTTAAAACAAAGAGGCTCTGCTTCTTGATGGGATGCTATATTCATATTTTCATTTACTGATAATCCATACGTATAAGAACCAGGATGCCCAGTACTAAGATAGCGATTATCTTCCCATGCTACTAAATGCTCCCCATCCTCTATATATAGAGAGCTACTTAAAAGAGCATTTCCATCTACCCCGTACCAAACCTCTTGTCCATTATTTGTAAAGCTTGTACCATCAGCAACTGTAACTTTTTGAAGCTCAACAATAATCGAAGAACCTTCCTTGCGGTCATTCCAAATAATATAAGCTTCTCCTGACTGATTACATTTTATGAGCGGATCTACTTGAGGACCAGAATCTTCATCTAAAACTAAGCCAGATGGAGCAAATGATAAATCACCTGATGAGCTAATATGCTCAAGATATATATCAGACCCAGCCCACTCTATATTATCATCACCTCTTCCATCAATCCACGCAAAAAAAGCACCACCATTATTATCCACAGTCATTCTAACCTGATCTTGATCATTAGGATCTGAAATTACCTGGACACCATTATTAGTCCATAATAAATTTCCTTGAGTATCCATTTTTTGAACAAATGGGTCAACATTATTAAACCTTTTATCTTCCCAATAAATAAATGCATGAACACCATCAGTTTTAACTCTAGGAGAAGCTTGCTGCCCAGTATCATCACAAACTATAATACCATCTTCACTTAATAAAGAGTTACCACTTTCATCTAAAATTTGCGCATACACATCACCATCTGGATCATTTCTTAAATCTCTCCATACTACTGCTACATTATTATCATTAAAAGTAGTAACCTTCGCTTTACTTTGAATTCCCTCAGCATCACAAATTGTTTTGCCACTATCTCCACCATCATCATTCCATAAGGACTCCATATTTTGATTAATTCTTTGAGCTCTTAAATCAGATTGATCTCCATCTACACTTTGAGTCCAAACCATTACTGCTTCACCATTACCGGCATACTCAAGACTAAATCCACCATTTTGATATGAAGAAACAAGCACGCCAACTCCTTGCGCTATAATATCCGATTGGTTAGGCCCTAAATGAGTTCCAACATATGTACCAGAACCATTTTTATCAACCCATAAAGCATAGGCACCACCATTTCCATCTACGCAAAGATTGTGACTTGATTGCTCTCCAGATTGATTTGAAAGGGGAACTCCGTTAGGATCCCATAATCTATTTCCATTTGCATCTATATGCTGACCATATATATCTCCATAATAATTCTCATCTCTATAATCTCTCCAAATAATATATGCACCACCATTGCCATCTCTAACTAAAAGAGGATCCTCTTGACGTCCTTCAAAATCAGCAACCACGGCTCCACCTTCACCCCAAAGATAATTACCATCTGAGTCAATCTTCTGAGCATAAATGTCTCTAATTGCATTTCTGGTATCTGACCATGCAATAATCATACTACCATCTTCACTAACATCTCCAGTCCTCTGCCATTCAATATGGACCCCTTGCCTAATAGGAAGCCCCCCATCCTGCCATGAAAACTGTGCAAACCCTAAAGTAACACCTGCTATTAATACTAATAATCTGTAAATCATTTATTGCTCCTCAATTTTATATATTGATATTCCATTTTCTGAAGCGGTGTATATATTATTTCCATCTACTTTAACATCATAAACATAATTATCATCACCACTATCTATATTTGTTAACAAATTCACTTCCAAAGATCCATCCCATTGATAAATAAGAACACCGTCATTACCCGCTGCAAGTGCTAAAAAACTATTACCAGCATCAATCGCATTAATCGAATATCCATCTGCAAATAATAAATTAGCCATAATACTACTATCTGAGTCAAGTAACGCCATGTAACAGCCTCTATCATTATCAAATCCAGCTAATACATAGTTATCTGTGATAAACAGACTTTCAGCTTCCCCACCTTGAACATTAAAATTGTCTTTAAAAGTAAAGGAGTTTTTAATTATTGTATAAACTCCATCACCATTAGTATCCTCAAACACCTCTGCGTCTTCTTCTGTCACCCATGTTCCACATGGTTCTACGCAATCAGCCTCATCTACAAATTCCCCACAAAGCCATGCCAACTCTGGATTAAGTCCATAACATCCAACTCCATCATAAACTCCATTATCATTAGAATCTGTAAATGGCTCAGCTATATAACGCTCATACTTATATATCTCAACACCTAAGCCAGCATCAGCGACGGCTACAATATTATTAAAATAAGATACCTTGGTTGCATCAATGCTAAAATGTAGAGCTGTATTACATGCTGGCTCTGTATCAGGCTCCCAAATTCCATTGCTATCATTAAAATATTCCCTGATCGCAACTGAAGTAGAATAGTTAGAACCTCCTGATGGAGCACCATCTGAATGCTTTTGTAACGTGAATAATAAAGTTGTATCTGGAATATCATTATTTAAAGCTAAATCTCTTATAACAAAACTATTTCCACAAGTTGTAGTAGTTCTATATAAAACTCCTGGGTTATTTAAATCCTCACGAAGAAAAGGATCATAGTCATCATGAATAAATACCATGCCATGCATATTATCTGAGATTAAGACACCTGTTGCAGCATCTCCTTCATCACCTGATACCAGATCTTCTACATGCTGTTCTAGCTCTAGAGATGCATTTCCATTATCATCTTCTAATATATTATATCTTAAATATCCATTATGATTTGCAGCAGCTACCAACATATTATCATCTATATCAATGCCTGTACATTTATCAATCGTTTCATAGTGAACTTCACTAATTATATAATTTTCCTGTACAAAAACATTTGGCTCTTTACAAGAAAACAGAAATAATAACATAAAAATATATACTTTCATTTATACTCCTCTAAAAAAGAAAATCTAAGTGTGTATTAAAAACAATTTTATATATAAACTCTAATTTTTCAAAACTTTTTAAATCTGAAACAGTAGTTGGATACGGAGTATCTGTACCTCCAAAATAATTAACCCTAAAATCAGAAAAAACATTTCTATCCCTATGCTTTATTTTAAATTGATGCGATAAATTATCATTAATTTTTTTCTCTAACCAAAAAGATAAATTATACTCGATATGCTTTCGACCTGCATGGATAGGGTCATCCAATGATTCTTCATTGTAAGCTCTATTTTTAATAACTGATGATACTCCAAATCTATCTATTAGAGATATTGATTTAATTCTTTTATTAGCACTATAACCAAATGTGTATTCTTTATACGACCTATCATAAAGAGATGATTCATAACCTGAATTATAAGATATATTATCTCCTATTGCATAAGATACCCAGAATGAATTATTCATCCTAAAATAGCTAGAGTTTAATCTAAAATGCCATTGATCAATTACGGTATCATACTCAGTAAAATCGATATTATAGTAAAGATTTGTTCTAGTATACTTCACTCTTGCCCATATTTTTTTTACTATTGGATTTGAGAACGAAATTATAAATGATTCAGAAGAGAAAATACATTCAGAATAGTTTTTATCATTTGAGTCATGATCAATATAGTTTCTAAGATAATATTCAGGTAAATATCTATGAGAAAATTTCAACCATCTGTATGATCCTAACTTAACTCCAAATTCTGTGTAAATAATATTGTAAGATTTTTCAGTTGCTCCAAAATAATGATTCCTTAGCAATGAAAAATTAAATTGAGTCTTATTTTTTTTTATCAAATGAGGACTATAGCTAATACTTATTTTGGGAACCATATAGCTAGCATCAAATGTATCTGAATTAATAATAGGAATAGTATTTTGAAATTGAAATTCTTTTTCAAAATCTGATAACCTAAATATATTACTATCATAGCCAGTAGACAAAGAGTAGGTTGTATATATAGGAACATTAAGTCTCTCTAAAAAAGCTTGAGACATTAGAGATGAAGTCATAGCAAAAAGTAGAAAAACGATAACTCTACTATTTGTCATACTGCTTTACCTTTAAATAAATTGGCTTATTCTTATTAGATAAATCACCTCTTCTTACTGTATAGTAATGTTTGCCTTTAGGAACATTGATCCAGCACGTCTTCCACTTACCCACTTTTTCTTTTGATGTTTTTAAGTAACTTATATTAGATGCATCTGAGTTAAAGGAGTAAGTTCCAATATCTAAACCATCTTCTTTTACAAATAAAGTGTAATTATTTTCATCTAAGTTTAAAGATGGATTACCTAAACGAGTAAAAATTCTTATTGATGTCGGACCCTCTACTTCAAATTGATATTCATTTTTCTTTGATGAAAGTTTATACCAATAGCTCGATTTACTTTCTCCTTTAGCCCTTTTTGTTTCAATAATATATTTTGATTCTTTATTAATTGAGTTTAATCCTATAGAAGAATATTTATTTCTATTGATTTTACTGATCTGAGATCTCACAATTATATTTTTATTACCAGTAATTTTAATATTTTGAAATTCACTAGCAAGCATATCTACAAACCAGATACCAGGTTGTGTAGGAACTCTTCCATATTTACCTTTTATATTCAGCTTACTTTTTGGCTTTATATAACGAAGAGTTCTAGATGACTTATCATTTAATTTTAATTTGATTTTAAAATCTTCTTTACCCTTTGATTCAGAGGGTGTAACAGCTCTTATGAAAAATTTTATTCTAACTGAATCACTATTAGAATACCCCTCACCCAAATCATTAAATTGAAGTCCATCTTTTTTAAAATGATAGTATATATATTCTTTCTTATCTTTATTAAGTATAATGGATGATCCATTAGTAGGAATTAATGTTTTTGAAAATATAAATGATAAGCAAAATAGAATTAAAATTTTATTCAACTGGTTCATTATGTATCTCTTCCATTTTTTTATTTACTTGTGATATGCTACTTAAAACGACCCATACTAAGGTTGATAGCGATATAATCAAACATAACCAAACTACCAATCTATGATGAGGAGTCCTTATGCCAAATAATTCACCAAATCCAACCTCCATACTCATTGAATTATAACTATCATCAGAATATGGCAGGTCATACCAATCACACAAGTTATTAATATTTTTAATGTTAATCACAGGGATATTTAATTCTTCTGAAAACTTTTGTATTACAGGAATAATGTCATTTATATCCTTATCTATTAAATCCTCATCAAAAGCATTGTTAATTGCTTCTTCCATATCAGAATCTTTTTCAAGGTTTAAACCGGGTAAAAATAATCTCATGGTTGTAGAATCTCCTAAGCTTGCGGCAGATCCTCCTATACTTACATAAGCTTTATAATTTTTACTTTTTGCTAAATAAAGCTCCATTCTTTTTTCTATTGATTCAGATAGAGAAGATGATTCAATAATACTATAATTATTATCCGCAATTCTCATTTTTAACAACTCTTTAATATCACTAGACAATTCATCTGCTCTATCCTGATCTCCCCCTAATGAAAAAGCTGAGCTTCTATATTCAAAGATATTACCATATAGATGATTCTCGATATCTGCCCATGTCATATTAATCTGATTAGCTCCCCATGAAGATGAACCAATTGAGCTAATAATAACAGGATATATATTTACGGCTTTACAAGCAGCCAATAAAGCAATATTAGCCCCTGGAAATGAACCTGTATAACTTACAGCAATAGTATCTACTTTATTAGGATTCAGCAAAGATGAGTCGATCTCTGAAAATAATTGAATAAATAATGCTGAAAAATTAGGGTTTGTAACTGCTACCTTTGAATATAATGAGCCTTCTTTTGTAGTTATAGATGATGAAGTAGAATCAACACCTATAATTCCAGAATCAAATCTATCATACGATAAAGATTGGGTTGAAAGACTAGGAATCTTATCATTAGAAAAGTTTTTTGTTGACCGCAATGCATCTTTCATGATTTGAGTAGATTTAATTTTAGCATCATAATGCTCAAATGCCTTGAACTCGTAGGATATATAGGATATGTAAACTAATAGTAAATTAATAACTGCAACAAAAACTAAGACGCTTGTTCTTTTTATATATGGTCTAAACATATTTACCTAAAACCATTAATATTAAATTTATCAAACTTGAAATAATTAGAATTGTAGAAATTGTAGACAAGACTCCCTGTCTATCCATCCAACTAGATATAAGCCCTGGAATTAACCAGCCAATATAAATCATTTCTCCAGAATAACTTGCCAAAAAACTATTAAAATCATATAAACTAGTACTCATATAAACAATGAGATTAGATAGAAAAAAATCCCCACCAGGCTTATATGTTATAAAATATACAGGGATATCTCTAATAAAAGATCCTAGAGTAAAAGATAGAAGCAAACAAAATACTAATCTTCTTTTTCCATATATAATAATAAATCTTGATAGAAAATTGAGGATAAGCAAGGTTAGAAGACTAATACAAAAAGTGAATATCACAGCATAAGGGTTATGAAGTGAGAGAGCGATATAACCAGGAACAATAAGTCCTCCCGCTGTAACACCCACTGATTCAGTAAGTACTAAGCTAATAATCATACCCAACCCTATTGCTATAGCAGGATGATCAAGCATTTTTAAACTCCCTTAATCGTTTTATAAAGCTTTCACCCCATCCAACTATATTACCAATACCAATTATAGCATAATCATCTAATTCTGACATTTTATTAATAATCAATCCCATATCATCATCATTTAAAAATAAGGAGAATTTAAGATTTTTATTATAATTAACTCTATCTGTAATATCACTATCTAAATTATCACCTCTAATAATTAAGTAATCTGGAGCTATATCTTTAAACACCAGATCAAGAAGCTGTTGTGTTCTAAGCTGTCTATCAGTTCGAGTATTAAGGAAAATAGCAATTTTTTTCTTGCCATTATAATGCTCTTTAATAATATCTAAAGTTCTAAGAGTTGAATTAGGATCATTTGCTGCAAAAGCATTAACAAAGTCAATAGATGATTTATTGATATTCAATTTAAGAATAGATAATGCCCCAGGGTCAGGGTTTGTATTTTTCATACCATTAATTGCATCTTTTTTGCTAACACCAACACTCTGACAGACACCTAGAGCTAAAGCTATATTATCTGGATGTTCAATAAAGGGGAAACCTTCTAAATATTTTTTATTCATATACTTTGAATCACAAATATTAATTTCACTATTATTACTAATAGCTTTATTAATAATTGGAGCTACGGAATCTGTTTCTGAAGTGAATACTTTTTCATTTATCGGAATTGTATTAGATAAAGATTTTGCAATATGAGTATGACTATATCCCATTTCTTCAAGATGATCTGCTCTCACATTGGTAATCACACAATAATTTGATTGTAAAATTTTATGTTCTGACACCCATTGATATTGAGGTTGGACTGCCATACATTCCATGACAATTGCCTTAGGCTTATATTTTGAAAATCGAGCGATCATTCTAATTTGTTCTCCAATAGAGGCAGGCCTAAATCTTTGAATGATATGATCATCGCCTAAACTATCGATAAATCTCGGAGAAGATCCTGTGGTTTTAGCTACCGTTTGAATTCCTCCACCTCTTAAACCAGCTGCTATTAATCGAGTAACACTAGACTTTCCTCTGGTACCATTAACATGAATTCTAATAGGGATTTTTCTGATTGCATTATTGTGTAATTTAGATTCAACTAAACCTAGTAGAATTAATGTTAATAAAATAACAAGGAGTGAAAGAGTAACTACTGGCAATGTTAACCTTTAATATTCTAAAATTAAATTAATCATCAAAATAACATCTAAAATATTAATAGTCCCATCTTCATCCATATCCGCAACAAATTGACTGATAGCATCCAGCTCTTCAATGACCAAAATATGATTAATAACCATAATAATATCCAAAATATTAACTTCATCATCTTGATTAACATCTCCAGAAGAAAGCACTGTAGTATTTCTAGTTGTAATAAATATCGCACTTTCATCTTGTAAGTGAGCTGCAGCATCAGGATATTTATTATCAAAAGTATATTCTAAACCAACTGTTGCTTGATGATTCTCTATACCTACAGTAGAATAGCAACCATGATATGGAGTATATTGAGAATAATCACCATTCGTGGTATTATTAAATTCTTTATACTGAATTTTAATTTCATCATCCCCTGTTGGAGTTATAGAATTGTATAAAATAACTTGAAACGTCTGAATATCATTATGCTGTTTTGTAAGCATATTAGACCATTCAATAATAACATAATCTTCATTTAAATATTTAAATACTTTCGAATTTTGACTTCCTGTAGTTTTCAAATCATCCCAAAATGCTGCGACCATTGGAGATGGTCCTCCTGGGCCTGGCAATTGATAATTTCTAAAAGACTCCATATTTGAATGACCAAATGCTATCCAACCATTTGCACTAACAGAAATTTCGTCATAATCTTCTCCATAAAATGTAAATATAAAAGGAAGATCAACATATTTAGTACTATTAACTACACTACCATCTCCATTACCTGAGTGCTCAATACCTAAATCTACCCCTTCTCCCCCTTGACTGGGATCAATTTCAATCCAATCATAAAAGGGCATTAAACTATAGCCAATATCTGTCCAATCATATATGTAGTATCCATATGAATCAGGACCGAGGGGGTCGTGTTCATCTGCAACTCCAACAGTGATATTTAAATTAATATCCTGATTAAACCCACTATTATTATATATATTAATATTAAAATTAAATACAGAGCCATCAATAATGTCTTCTCCAAATTCAATAACTAATGGATTTAAAATAACTTGTGATTGACCGGGATAAATATCACCAATGAATGCTTCATCCTGAATGAAATTAATCAATGAACTAGCAATATCGATACTTATATAAGAATCTATCAACTCTTGTTCCCCTGTATTGGTAAAAACAAAATCAAGCTCCACTATATCACCAGGGTTAGGCATAACAGTTACAGGCATAAGATTAATATTTGGAGATATAACATCAAACGGAACATTAAAACTCCAGCCATCATTCATATCGCTATTATTGATAGTTAAATTTAAATCTAATAAATCGCTAGCTATTAAATCTTCATGTATATATATCTCGATAGGCCCTACTGTAGTTGGTATAAAAGGTGATAAATTATCTATAGTAAAAGTATCATCCAAAATATCTAATTTATCTGAATTGGTTGATACATGCCCTTCTAAAGAAGAAATTGATGAAGTTGAAAGGTTATCTAAATTAAAAAAGATATTTACAATTTCACCTGGCTGCGCAATACCATCAATAGAATTTTGGTTCTCCGGATTATCATCATAAACATAAAACATCGTTTGTTGATTGATCTGAATATTTGCACTTTCAGAGTCTACTAAAATTAAATCACTAAAAGGAATGTAATTGTCCTTAATAACAGTAATTTTAGCATTAGAGTCTATAGAGTTATCGCAATATATAGATGCAAATCCATTTTCGTCTGTATAAGAATAATAGACTTCTTCTTCATCTATATAAATAACAACTCTCGCATCCCCTAGAGGCTGACCTTCATCGTCAACAATATTAACACTTATTAAATCAGTACCTATATTAATCGTTGACGGATATGAAACATTAATAGATTTTGGCGTGTCTGTCCATAAATGTAACACGGGGTCACCCATAAGGTTATTCCAGTGCGTAAATTTGTATGTCATTTGATAGGGATCTTCTGGATATGTATTATAGAGTGATAACTTACCATTTACAAGAGCAGCGCCAGCTGTTCTTAAATTTTTTGAAAAAATCCCATCATATATACCCATATCTAAAATATTATTAGGTACTGTATGAGTAGAGGATGTTGCTGTACCTACCGCAGCAACACCACCCTTAGGATTAGCTACAGAGCCCGCCCTAATAAAACTTTCTGATATAGCAGTGCCACTAAATCCACCGGTTGCGCATGTAATAAAAGTAACAAAAGGAGTCATATATCCATTGTTAGCATTATTAATATGAGATGAGCCAAAGCCACTTGTACCAATATACCCTCTATAATTAAAATAAAGTATACCTTCTTCTAAACGATTTTGCATCCAACTACTATAACTACATACATAGCATGTTTCAATATCATTAAAATCAAATGCATTTAACATATTTTCTACGTATTCATTAGTTATTATAGCTGAGTTTCCAGTTGCAGATGGATCACCAACAAGCGCTGCGCTTTCATACCAATTTGTTCCAGTATAATCAATAAAAGTAGCTTTTTCATATGCTAATGTTTTATTTATTATATTTGATAAATCACTAGAGCTATTTGCTGAAATTCTTCCAATAAACATTTCTGGCAACAAATCATTTCCATCAATTAATGTATAAGGATAATCACTTTCTCCTCCAGACGCATTTGAATATCCTACTTGATAGCTTCCACCCGTATCCCCAACCAAAACTATATACTCTGGCGGATACTCCCATGTATAGTAAGCATTTTCTATATAGCTTTTAATTGAACTTTGACTTGTTCCTGTTGCACTCGTATTGGCAGTATACACTTTATAGCCTTGCTCTCTTCTCCATTGCACTAAATCTTGAAAATAACTATTGGAAGCAGAGCTTCCACCACATATATATAGTATAGAACCAAAATCATCTACAACTCTACTACTAACATCAAGATTAACAACCATGCTCTCTAGCAGTTTCTCAAATTCTCTTGATATGGGAACAACGTGATTGCCATCTGATTCATTGAAATTTTCTTCTTCTAAAATGAATATTTCAACTTCTTCAATAACTTCAAGAGATTTGTTTTCATAGTCATATTGGATAGGAAAATATAAAATCTTAGCCAAATCAACGCCTCGCATAGTCATCGTCTCAGAAAAACTAAAATTATCAACTATAGATTGATCTAATTCTATATTAACATCAGAGATATGGTAAGATTCAGTAATATTATACGATATAGAATAATCAATATTATTATCAACCATATATAAAGCTGAAAATGGTTTAATACCTATATCATATAAAAAATCTACGTCTACATGATACTGATTATTCAGCTTTTCTAATAAATCATTATCATCAATATCAACATTAACAGTTAAGCTTTTCAAGGCTTGATTAAAATTATAATTATACGCGTTCGCATTATCATCTATTGAAAAAGCAACATTAAATAAAAAAATCAAAGCAACAATCTTTGGCATAAGATCCCCTTTAGTTTTAAATAGTTTAGATACAAAGAATTTAATCAAAATAGAAGAACTATCTAAGATAACTTTGTTACAACTTGTAATGCAAATAAAAATGCTTATGTAGTAATTATGTAGTAAGTTCTCGATATTTTTTTATTTATAATTTATTCAAAATTATAGTTAGCTAATTTTATAGATTTTAATAAATTAGGGGATACCAAAATTTTTATATATAAAATCTAATTAAGGAGATTAAAACTGTGAAAAAATTTAAAAAATATTTAAATGGTTTTACTTTAGTTGAAATTCTTATAGTAGTTGTTATTGTTGGAATATTAGCAGCAATTGCTATTCCTACATACTATAGCTATGTGAAAAAAGGATATGCGACTGAGGCTAAAACTCAACTTAAAAGTATTGTTCAAGCCGCTGATATGTACTATTCTGAAAGAGGCGAGGCTGCTCCAGACGTAGAAACGATGGAAGCAGAAGGATTTATTGAAATTAACCAATCCGTAAAAAATAAATGGGAGTTTGAGCTTAATCTAGACCCTACTGGTGATGGCGGCTCATGTACTGCAACAAGTACAGAAGAAATGTCAGGTGGCGCTGGAGAAGTGGTTACATATGATGTAGCAACTGGGAAGTTCACCGGATATGGACAAGGAACACAGGAGTAAATTTTGGCTATATCAATTAAAGAGCTTTTAGGCTACGCACTAGATAGCGGAGCCTCAGATCTTCATCTTAGCGTAGGGAACATCCCTATGCTAAGAATACACGGAGAGATGAAGCAGATTAAATCCCCCCCACTAGATTTGAAGTCTATGGAAAAAATTAGAGATGAAGTCTTAAACTCAAATCAGCAAAAAGCCTTTAAAGATATGCTTGAAATTGACTTTTCTGCAGAATTAAAAGGAAAGGGAAGATTTAGAGTTAATTTTTTTAATCAAATAAATGGTTTATCTGCAGTATTTAGAACGATTTCTAATGTTATTTTAAATTCTGAGGAATTAGGTGTACCTCCAATACTTAATTCTCTAGCAATGAAAAATCGAGGCCTTATTCTCCTTACTGGTCCCACTGGAAGTGGTAAGTCTACAACTCTAGCTGCGATGGTTGACCATATAAATGAAAATAAAAATTGTCATATCATAACAATTGAAGACCCAGTAGAATATTACCATACATCAAAAAATTGTCTTATAAATCAAAGAGAGGTAGGTCATTCAACTCATTCATTTTCTAATGCGTTAAGATCTTCCTTAAGAGAAGATCCAGATGTTATCCTAGTTGGAGAAATGCGCGATCTTGAAACAATCCAATTAGCTTTAACTGCAGCTGAAACAGGACATCTTGTATTATCAACTTTACATACTTCAAGTGCTGTAAAAACGGTAGATAGGATTATCGATGTTTTTCCATCAGGACAAAAATCTCAAATTAGATCAATGTTATCAGAAAGTCTTGTGGCAATTGTTGCGCAAAAATTACTTCAAAATAAGGATGGCGATGGACGTGTTCCAGCAAGTGAAATAATGATAGCAAACCCTGCGGTAAGAAACCTTATAAGAGAAGATAAAATATATCAAATTCCTTCTCTAATACAATCTGGAAGTAAAGAAGGTATGCAAACATTAGACCAAGACTTACAAAGACTTCTAACTCAAGGTTTAATTAATAGAGAAGATGCCCTCAGTATCGCTGAAGACCCTGAATTATTCCAAAAAGGTATTTTTTAGTTCAATGAAAGCTAAGAGATTCTATAATGGCTTTACTATTGTAGAGCTGATGATAGGATTACTTTTTACAGTAATGGCCGGAGGTGCAATTATTGTAGGTACGGGTCATTACTATAAAACAATCAGTAACCTCAAGTTGAAAGAAGCTGCATATGAAAAATTAAAAGGGTATACTGAATATCAAAAAGGGAAAATTGCAGCAGGAGATATAAGGAATAATAGCTGTGAATCTGGTGAAGATTTATGTCTTGGTTCAATTGGAGAAGATGAAGAGTGTACATTCGAAGCTAATGATTTATGCTTTTACATATCTGAATCGATAGGATCTCAAAATTCAAAAGCAAAAAGATATGAATTATTAACAACTATAAAATGGAATAATATAAATGAAGAAGAAAAAGAAATGAGTTTTTATGCAATTCAAATCGTTTATTAAAAAAAACATTCTTCATAAATCTTTAAGTGGTTTTAGCTTAATTGAGTTTATTGTTTCATTATCAATTATGACAATTGGCTTTCTAGGAATTATGACTCTTTATATAGATGTCGTAAAAAATTACACTCAAACTCAATTTATAGAGGAAACTCGTTTTGCACTTTCCTCGCAAATAGAAGCAATTAGTGAAGATATTAGAAACGCCAATAAAGTAGAGGTTATACCTGGATTTAGAACTAGAATTAAAATTGAAGATGATATAGTATACTCCTGTTCTAATAGTGAGGGACTCTTAAAAGATGGAAGTCAAACTGGTTTTTATGGAAGTACTATTAAACAATTATTTGAAAATAACGATGTCTATACATTAGAAGTTAAATGCGATGAATTCGATTGCAAAAAAAGCTTATCATCCATGGGTAATGAAAAAAAACTTCGTGATAATTTTTATACCCTTACCGCAGAATTCGAATTAACATCACAAATAAATCCAGACTTCTTAAAAACATATAAATTTAAACGGGATATATTTACACAAAATATGTTCTCTATACCTAGTGATGATGAAAATTAATAACAAAAAGTACTCAAGCAAGGGACTCATACTCCCTACTACTTTAGTATTAACTTTTTCAAGTTTTTGGATTATTTCAGGCTACTTGTGGTGGCTTGATGATAAGATTAATGAATTAGAATATAAAATTGCAGTGACTAAAGCAACATATAATGCAGAAAGTGGAATTGCAGATTTTGTCTATCCATTTTTAATTAATACTGGATTTACAAAAGATACTTTATACAAACCAGAAGATGCTGGAGGAATTATTAATCCATATTTAGATAGTGAAATTAGCTTTCCTGGATCAGAAGTTTTTATGGGAAGTTATGATGCCGATGCGTCTAATTGGGGATATGATGAGATTACAAGCGATTCTATAAGATATAATTTTATAAAATCAAGTGCCATAAGTTCTGGAAAAATACGAGGTGTTGCTTATTGGGGGCCTCTTAACTCAGATGGTAGCTGCTGTAAATCAAAGGTTACAAGAACTTCAGAGTTATCTGTATCCTCAGATGGGTGGGGACGATACATGTATTATACGGCATCTGAAAGTGCTGGCGGAGGACCCTGGACTTTTGATCCACCATACTTAACTGATGCAGACCGAAGATCAGTATGCTTTTGGGGACCAGATGTAATGCAAGGAGTTGTACAATCAAATTCTTTACTTACATTCTGTAGCAGCGGAGGGTGTCCTGATTTCTCTGATGCAAGTTGGTACTTTTCTCCAGGCTTTGATGGACCTGAGGATTGGGGGCAGTGCTCTAATGAATACTATACTCTTTTTCAAACACAAGATTCTGAGGAAATAGATACTCTAACAACATGTCAATATCAATTTCCTCCTAATATGGCTTCAAGCTATGATGATGCAAATATAGTGATTGAGGCAGACTACATGCTTAGAGCAAGCAATGGAACAGGGCTGAAAGATACTTTGATTATGACTGATATAGAGTTTTTCCCGAATGGTGGAGTTCAAGTTTATCAGTGGTGGTATCTAATGCCTCCACATTTGAAAAAATATAAAGGAAATCAGGCAACAAATAATCCATCAGATTTTATTGAACTAACTGACTATGATCAACAACACCCAAAGCCTCATCATATTGATGGTTTTGATGAATTGTTTGAAGAAATTACTGGAAATAGTTGGACTGAATATAATTATTGGGATGATCAAGCTGATAATTTTTCATTTTTAAACCAAATTTGTAATACTACAAATTTTTCAAATCAAGCATTCCCTATGAATAACATTACATGCAAGCATTATCTAGATTCGTTAAGAGCATATCATGGAAAAGATGTGAGCACAAGTAATGGGTTCGAATCATATATGAATCCATCTATATCTGGTCACCATGGAATTGTTGGACAGCATTTTGATTTTCATAATGGGATTGATCAAAATGGAAATGGTCAAATAGAAGATTCATTGCTTGTTTATGATGAGTATTTTAGTTATAATGTGCCTTCAGTAATTTATGTAAAAGGAGGCCCTGTGAGAGTTAGAGGCACATATAAAGGTCAATGGACTGTTCTAACAGACTCAGAAACAGAATATCAAAGACATGCTTGGAGAGATACTCTAGAGCAAAGCCCTCCTATTGATAAAGTATTAAATAACATATATATAGTAGATGACTTAATTAACGCTGATTCCTTTAATGGTAATATGGGAGGACTATTACAACCAGATGAAGAAACTTGTCGTGGAGGAAGCGATAATGTTATGGGGCTTTTATCTGGTGCCAATATAGTTGTTGCGAGTACAAGGGAAAACGGACTAGGGGATGGTGCCGGATCGTGTTCTACAGTGGCTAGTTGCAATCAAAATATTTCATCTGTAAAAATTAATGCTGCTATGATGGCGCTTGATGAATCATTTGTAGTTCAATATTGGCAAAATTCAACAGCCAATCAAGCTGCTACTAACTATAATCCTTTAAATTATGAATCAAGCTGGTGGAATGGGGTAGTTGGTGAAACTAGTCCTACTAATGATGACTTCTACGAAGGTGCAAGTCAACCAGGGGATGCGCAAGACCCCCCAGGAGCAGATGGAAGAGGTCGAATAAAATCTAATGATAACAATATTTTTCCTTCCCAAACTCAAGATAGGCGGGGTGTTATATATTTATGGGGTGGTGTTGTCCAGAAAAATCGTGGATATGTTAGAAGATCAGCAAATAGTCCTTACGGAAATGCAGAAGTAGGCTATGTAACTAAAGATTATAACTTTGATGATAACGTCCGATGTAATGAGCCTCCAGGGTGGCCTCCTCTTCAATGCCTAGGTGACTCAACTGAGGTAGATGTTACAATAATAGGCTCTATTACTAAAAAGAATTAAGGAAATAATAATGTCGATAAGTTTAGATATAGGAACAAATGAAGTTAAATTAATTGAACTTGAAAGAGTTAATGATGATGCTGCTGTAATTAGATTTTTTTCTAAGCCTACTATGAGTGATATGGATTCTTTTGATCCTGAAAAATTAGAAAAAGCTAATTGGGTGGCATGCATAAAAGAGCTCCTTGAAGAGATAAAGTTAAATCCCAAAAAAATAAAAACTATTATTACTGCTATATCAGGGAAAAATTTATCTATCAAAGAAATTACCACTTTAGAAATGAAAGAAGAGGAATTGCTGCAATCCCTAGAGTTTGAAGCAAAAAAACATATTCCTCTTGATGGAACAGAAGCTGTTATGGACTATCATATAAAAGGTAGTAATAATAGTGAGATTGATAAAATAAATGTGATATTAGTTGCTACTACTAAAAATATAATTAAGCAATTTGACTCAATCGTTAGAGAGTCAGGATTTAAAAATTCAATTTTTGATGCTGAGCCTATTGCTCTTGTAAACTGTATGGCGCATAACTATGGGAAAAGCGAAGAAGGTATAGATGTAATTCTTGATATTGGTTCTAATAGTACAACTTTAGTTGTATCGAGTGATGAAAATACATTTTTCACAAGAGAAATAGATATAGCAGGTTTTCATATCATCAAAGAAATAATGAAAAAATATAATACAAACTACCTAGATGCAGAAAATATTTTAAAAGAAAATGGTATAAACGCACTAGGATCTACAGAGGAAGAAGAAGATACCTTTAGTTTGCAAGTAGCTGAAAAAACAATTATATCAAGTTTAATTGATGAGGTAAGAAAATCACTTAGATATTATGTTAAATCAAATAACGGAAATGCAAACTTTAAAAGGTTATTCATATGTGGTGGGTATGCTCAAATGGATGGGCTAAAAGACCAATTGAAAGATGAGCTTAGAATAGATGTAGAAATTTTAAACCCATTCAATAAAATAGAAAGTGATATAAAAATTGACAACCCGACAAAATATTGTGTTGCTGTTGGATTAGCTCTAAGAGGACTTTTACAGTGAAATCTGAAAATTTTATATTAATAAATTTAAATCAAAATATTAGTAGAGCACGTAAGGTTGCTCAAAAAGAGCAAAGAGATAAATGGATTATATTTGGACTAATCTGCCTTTCTTTTATAGGCTTAACTGCTTGGTTTTTTCAAATTAACAATAATTTCAACAAACTTATTCAAGCCAGAGAAGGTACTATTGAAAATATTAAATCTACAACTGCAAAACTAAAAAAAGATGCTAAGATAAATTTATCAAAAGGAGATATCATATCGTCTTATGACTTAGGGAAAAGACACATTCCATGGTCTAGAAAATTAATTCAATTATCTGAAATGACTCCTTATAATATGTGTATTACAAATTTAGTTTATGATACAAAATTCTTATATATATCAGCTATTTCTAAGATTGAAGATGAGAACCAAAAAGAGCAGCAAATATTAAATGATTTCATGAGTCTTATAAAGAGCAATGAAGATTTTTATAAAGAATTTGATAAAATTAAAATTAAAAAATCAACAAAAGTAGAAAGAGATAGTCAATCATATCTATCATTTGAAATCTCTGCCAAATTAAAAAAGAAATTAAAGAATAGAATGGATGAAATTCCTGTTGGGTTAATAGATGATTTAAATAATATTGATAAAGAAGAGAGGAAAAGTAAACCTAAAACTGAGAGTAAACAAAAGAAGAAAGAAGAAGAAAAAAAACCTAAATATTCTGATGATAGTATTAGACTAGCAAAAGCAATCAATATTACTAATGGAAACGACCCCAGTGGTTCAAAAGAAGTGAAGCAATTTCAACAAGAATTAAATATCTATTCTAGCGATGATATACAATATGGTTACTGGGATTCAAAAACAATTTTAGTATATAATGATGTTCTTGAAATAAAAGCAGAAACAAGCTGGGAAAAAGAATATAAAAATATTAATAAGATGTTAGCAGGTGTGGAAGAAAAATCAAATAAAAATCAAAATTCTAAAGCTGAAAAAAATAATACTCGTGATAAAAACGGATATGATAAGCTAACAATTAAAATTGCCTATGAAATAGCAGGGCAGATAGGTGCAGGGGCTCAAATTCCGGACTTAGATCTTATAAAAAGGTTTCAAGAACTAACTTATATTGCTACAGAAAATGATTCTTGGTATGGAATCTTTAATAATGAAACAATAGAAAAGCTTGGGGAAGTAATGAGGACACAAGAATGAAAAGAAATATAATACTTCTATCTCTAACTATTATTTTTATTATATCATCTTTTTTACTAAGGACTATAATGTTTTCTGATAAACCCGAGCAAATTGTTGATTTAGAGGGAATACAAAAATCAGCAAATGAAAAATATATTACAGCTCAAATATTATCTCAAAGTTTAGATAATGTTTATAGATTATTTGAAGTCAATCTTGCAGCAAGTAAAAATGATAAGCTTAATGAAGAAGCCTCAGTTGATTTTATCAATACATTAACAGATATACTCTTTGAATTAAAAATTGATGTAATTGAAATGAAGCCTATGGATAAATATAGAAGTGGAAAATATACATATATTCCATATAGACTAAAACTTTCTTGTGATTTTGAGAAGTTTGGGAAATTCGTATCTGAACTTGAACGTAATGAAAGATTAATTGCAATTGGAGAGTTTGAATATAGTAATTCTCCTGAAAATGTCAGGCGCAGCTCTGCATTAACTGAACTACCTGATGCTCTAATTGAAATGGAAATAGCAACAATAACCTTAAATAAATCTAAAAAATGAACAAAAGAGAAAACTTACTTTGGCAGATTATCTTAATAATTGCTTCCTTTGCAATTATTTATAATGGATATGTACTCTATAATATGAATACTGAAATGATATCATTATGGGAAAAATATGAAAAGGAAGACATCGGAACAGATAAAAAACTTCAAAATAAAGTTGAAAGACTAGAAAAAAGCCTTCAAGATAAAAAAGAATTTAAATTTAAAATGAGACAAAATCCATCTGATTTATCAGCAGTGATTAATTTTGATGGATTAAATTCTATGGGAATTTTTAGACACTTTAAACTACAAAGTATTTGGTACAGTAAAAGAAGAGGTAAATATATGGCTCAACTTGAAACAACTACATCTTCTAACTATTACTCTGAAAAAGATACCTTAGCAGGTGGAACTATTTCAAAAATAACTGAAGAAGCAGTTATTTTTGAAAAGGATGGGGAAATATTTAAATATGAACAAGGGGAAGATTAAATAATGAAAATAAAAAAATATACGATTTTATACATATTCATTTTATTAATATCGAGTATTTTATATACTCAAACAGATGAAATAACACCTACAATCACAATACATGCAGTGGAATCTAGTCTTCCTAGTGTTTTATCAATATTAGCTGATGAAAGTGGATATAATATTGTTACAGGACCTAAAGTAAATAGTTCAGAAAAAATCACAATTCACCTTGAAGATGTCCCAATTGATCAGGCTATTGATATGGTGGTTAGAGCAGCTGGGTTAAGCTATGAAATTGTTGGAAATTCAATTTTAGTCGCAAATAAGGAACGATTAAATAGTGATGTAGGGACGGTACCCCATGTTATATCATTAAAGTATGCTAATGCTGAAGAAGTTGCATCACTGCTTCAAACTATAACTGAAAAAATAACTTTAGATAAATCGGGAAATAGTCTATTAGTTAATGTTAGTCCAAAAAAACTAGCTGAAATTGAAAGTATAATAGAAGATATAGATAAGCCTGCAGTTCAGATAATGCTAGAAGCTAAATTAATTGAAGTAACACTATCAGATGAAGATAAAGAAGGTATTGATTGGGCTAAGCTATCAAGTTTAACGGCTATTATTGCAGAAACGGGTAATCCTGTTAATTTAGGTGGAGGAGCTGTATCTGGATCTTTATTGCCGGGAGGAACTTTTGAGGTCTCTGAAGATGGTTCGGTAATTGAAACTTTGGGTGCTTTAACAACAGAGCAGATTCCAGCGGAAATGTACTTTGTTAGACTTGATGGTAGTACTCCTGCACTTAGCCGTCAATTAAATGCATTTGATGTCACTTTGGATTTTTTAATGAAAAATAATAAAGCAGAAATCCTCGCAAATTCTCAAGTTGTAACCCTTAATGGGCATCATGCAAAAATAGCTATGGTTGATGTTGTACCATACTTACTATCTAGTGGTGGTGTAGGAGGACAAGTTCAAGTACAAGAAAAAGAAGTAGGAATTAAGCTAGATATCCTTCCAACGGTAAATACTGATGGCTATATAACAACCACCATAACACCAGAAGTTAGCTCAATATATGATTTTATTGGTCCAGATAGAAATATACCTTGGGTAAAGAAAAGAATTTCTAAAACTACAATTAGAGTAATGGATGATCAATCTATTGTTATTGCAGGCCTTATTTCATTAGATAAAAAAATGGTAACATATAAAGTCCCATTATTACATCGTATTCCCTTCCTAGGTGAGCGATTATTTACTCATAATGCTGAAATTGAGACTAAAACAGACTTGGTGATTCAAATCACGCCTAAAATAGTTAAAGACAATTATACTGGTATAGAAAAGAATATTTTGCATGAAGAAACAGAAAAAAGAAGTATCATGATAGATGAAGAACAAAAGCTAATATTAGAAGAAAAGGAAAAGCGTGCAAAAGAACAATTTGATAAGTTAGAAAAAAAACGATTGAAAAAGGAAAAGAAGAAAAAGAAAAAAGAAGAAAGAAAAAATAAAAAGAAGAAAAAGAAGAAAAAATAATAATCATAAATACATTCTTCAATAATTAAAAGTAAGCTAAGGATTAATATGAATAAAACTTTTTTAAAAAAATATAAAATTTTACTAATGAGTATTTTAATGTCTATGATTTCACTTACTTGTGATGATCAGGTTCCAGTAGATGCTCAAGCCCCTACCCTTGACTATAGCATTTCAATAATAACAGAAGTGGTTAATTGCCAAGAAGTAGATTGTCTTGAAGAAATGTGTATTGGTGATGCTGGATGCTCAGATTTCAATGAAGAACAATGCGAGTCTAATGAAGGATTAACTTGTTCTTGGGAAATTCCAAATAATCAAGCTTACAGTGCTGGTGCAAGAAATATAGAAGAGCTAGATGATTTCACTTCATACGAAGGCTATTATTTATTCTTTGAATTAAAACTATTAGATATTGACCAAGAGCCGGTTGAAGGTGCAAGCCTGGTAGTTATTGAAGAGTACTTAGAAGATGGCGCACAACAAGGAACATTTAGAGCTTTTAAAAATAATGATGTAACTAATAGCAGTGGTATTATAAACGGATATTGGAAAGATAGCGGTCAAACTGGGAATTTTATGATAACTGTAAAATATACAGATGAAAATGGAGATGACTATACTCAAGAGCACCCTATTACTGTTCTACCTACATTCAATGTTGTAAATGAGGTTACAATTGCTACTGAAGATAATGAAATACTTATCCTTGATGCTGGGCAAGGGACTACAGCTATTTATGCATATGTAGAAAATGCGACGAACAAGCAACTTGAAAATGTGCCAGTAACTTTTGGAGTAATAGGAGACGGAAAAGGTTCTTTAACTCCTCAAGAAGCATATACACAAGCTGTTGCTACTGAAGATGATGAAGGAAATATATATTATCCTATTTATGCATATTCTATATATACTACTGAGCCTGGAGTTGAGGAGGATGTGGTTGATATTTTTGTTAGTATAGTAGGTGATGATGATAATGTGCTTTATAGCGATACAACGGCGGTTACAGTAACCAATGAAATTGCAGCAGCTGAAGATGATGTGCATTCTTTAACTACAAATTTCGCGCCAAATCAGTTAGTAATGCCTATTTCAGATGCAACTGAAGATTCTACATATAGTATTAACTTAATTGCAACAGTTAAGGATGAAGCCAATGAAGCATTAGCAGATGTAACCATTGACTTTGAAATTTTAACTCCAGAAAATACATCAGCTTCAGTAGGAACCTTGACAACTGGAAGTGTTGAAAGTAATTCTAGTGGGGTTGCGCAAGCGATTATAGAAGTGCAAGAAAGTATTATAGGTAATGAAACTCTATTCAAAGATTCAGTATTAGTAAAAACATCTATTACAAACCCTGAAGACGGCATTAGTATTATTGCAGAAGAAATATCTAAAATTTATATTTATTCAGATGAATATTATGATTTAGAAGTTAGTGTTATGGATGTTGAATACTTAATTAATAATATAATTCCAAATCCATTAGTTATATCAACTGAAGATAATATTGATTCAACCTATATTGTTGAAGTAAATGCTACCGTTAAAGATGAAAATGGTGTTGCAATAGAAAATGTACCTATTAATTTTCAAAGTTTAAATGCAAATATAGGAACACTAGTTGCATCTGACTTATTAAGTGATAGTACAGGAACAGCCACTGGCAGAATTGAAATTCCAGAAAATCAAATAGAAAGCTATGTTAATATGGATATCAGAGTATATATCCCAAATCCTCAGAATGAAGCTGAAACGCTACTAGAGGCTACCGAAACACTTAACGTTTATACAGATAGCTATTTTTCTACTATAGGAGCTTCAGAGCTAATAACTTGGCCTGAGCAAAATGAAGAAATTATTGATAATATAAATATTGAGTATACAACTAACTTGTATGCAAAAGTATTAAATCAAAATGGCGCACAAATGCCAAACATGCCAGTACTATTTCAAAGAACAACTCCAGGCATAGGAGCATTAAATACAAGTGTTGCATATACTGATTCTACAGGAGAAGCTGCTACGGTAGCATTTGTAATCAACCCTAATGAATTAAATGATTTTCCAGCGGATACTACGGTTTCAGTAGATTTTAGTATTTCTTTATACGGCAATCAAGCTGAGGGCCTAACAGCAACAGAATCTTTAACATACCAAATCAATGGTAATACTGATCCTGAGTATAATGTGTCAGAGTTTCATTTTTATCCTGATATTGATGGAATAAGTCATGATTTATATGACCAAACTCAAATTTCAGTTATCGCAAAAGACAATGCAGGTGTTGGTGTATCAAATGTATTGGTAAGATTTGAATTGCAAGAATTTAATTCTAGAGCATCTAATGGTGAATTAAGTGCAGGTTTTGTTTATACATGCTGTAATACTTCTACAGATTCTACCTCTACCCAAATAGATTCAACAGCTATTCAGCAAAATGGTGTTGCATCTGTTACTTATTCCAATATAGAAGGAGGAGCAGATATGCTTAAGGCTTATATTTTAGATCCTTCTAATTCTGATATTATTGCTATTGATAGTATGATGATATCAGTTAATGATGCTTGCCCTGACTGTGTTGAAGAGTTAAACTTATATTCAAAATACTATGAATTACCAACTATAGATTCACAATTTGAGCAAACTGATATCTATGCATTTTACACTGACTCAACAGGAAATCCCGCACAACAAAATTCATTTATCAACTTCCAACCTTGGCAGCAAGATGAAGAAGGTGAATGGATAAATGTTGGTTCAATTAGTCCTGAAAATGCATTTTTTGTTAGTGGTACTGTTAGCGACTTAAATGGAATATTTCCCAATGCTCCACAAGATTCGGCTGTAGTATATGCAAACGCAACATTTAATATGGAGAATGCTTCTGGTCTTGTTAAGATAGTTGGGTCGTACCTATCTCTATCAGATACTTTAGGTGTACAAATAAACTCTACAGGTGCTTCATTTGTTGAAATTATTCCACCATTCCCTAGTACTATTGCTGTACAGGGGAGTCCAGAGCAAGAATCTACAATTATTACAGCAGAAATTAGAGATGGAAATGGAAACCTTGTATCTGATAGTTATATTACTAGATTTACACTAGCCTATCCAGCAGCAATTGCAGGAGTACATTTTAATGGTGAAATTGGAGCGACAGATACATATACTTTATCTTCAAATGGAACTTCATCTATTACTCTTAACTCGGGTCAAATACCTGTTTCTGTTGCTATGACTGTAGAGGTTTATGAAATAGCTGATATTTCATCTGTAGATGATCTGGATAATTTAGATATTATAACTGAAGCCTCCGCCGTGCCTGTGACCGTAGCATCAGGTCCTCCTTCTTCTGCAGTAATTGGATATTCATTTCTTGAAGCACTTAATATAGGTGGTGGATTAACTGAGCTACCAGTGTCAATTATGCTTTGGGATGCATGGTCAAACCCTGTGGCAGATAGTATCTCAGTCTATTTTACACTAAATCCTGTAACAGCTGGTTCAATCATTCCTGAAGCAAAAACAGCAAATTTAAAACCAAATGGTACGGATGAAGATACTTGGCCTGGAGTTGCTTGGACAACTATTCAATATAATGCATCACAGCTTTTTGAGTTTCCTGAAATTATAGCAAATACAACTGGAAATGCATGTTATGATATTGCAGCTCAAGCTTATGATCCAACAATAACATATGATTTATGTGTAGCGCCTGATTATGAATGGCAAACCGAAGTACTTTTAACCTATTCAAGTTTAGATAATATAGTAAGCTATCAAAATGTATGTGTAGATTGTAGCTTAACCCTTGTTCCATTATCTGATACTCAATGGGACTTCCAGTGTGGAACAGGTGAATTCACTATAGATGTTAGAGCTCAACTACTTGATTTCTATGGAGTTCCTGTTGAAGGTGCGGTAAGTGAGCTCCTTATATTTGGTTCTCAAGGAGGACCAACTATTGAAGCCTATGAATATGTTTGTTATTGGGATAATGCTCCATTTAATGGCCAATACGATCAAGGTGAAGAACAGTTTGATGAAGATGGTAATCCTATTGATGAAGATGGTTGCAATGCTGTGCCTGTATTTACATGGGGGCAAGCATTTACTGCAGAACCGCCATCAACTCAAGTTTTAACAGATGAATTTGGATTAAAATACTGGAGAGTGACTTTTACAGATGCTGAATGCATTCAAACATCAATTGACCCGGATAGTTATACTTGCTCTAGTCCATCAATCCAAGCAAATTTGGTTAATCCAAATGGAGCTTTAAGTGAAGAATTAAGTATTACTCTAAATAGCACATGTGCAGAATAAAATAAAGGTATAAAGATGAGTTATGATCCACAATTTGCAAAAATAGGCGAAGTACTAGTTCATGAAGGTTTAATAACTGAAAAAGAACTTGAAAGTGCACTATCTGAACAAAAAAATAAAAAAGATAAGCTTGGAAATATTTTAGTTTCACAAGGTGTAATTACAGAAGATGAGTTGGCTACGGCATTTTCATTACAAGCAAATTGCAAAAAATTGACAGAAGATGAATTACTAAAGGCACCTGAAGAAATTGTGAAATTAATTCCAGAAGATTTTGCAAGACAGAATAATATCTTAGCTTTAAAAAAAACATCTGACAGTATTTATGTTGCGATAGAAGACCCTGAGGATGTCTCTACTTTAGATGCAATAAAAAAATTAGTGAATTTAAAACCTGAAGTATTCGTATCAGGTAAGACTGCTATTAAAAATGCTATTGATCAACTTTATGAAAGAGTTAAAAAATCTGGTGAAGTTGAAAGTGCAATTTCGAATATAAAAATTGTAAAAGGAAATGAAGAAGGTGGGGATGAATTAGATCTTGGCTCAGAAAAAGTATCTGCAAAAGATGCACCTTTTGTTAAACTTGTTAATTTAATTCTTACAGAAGCTATTAAAGAGGATTCATCTGATGTTCATATTGAGCCCGGTAGAGATGAAGTAAATGTAAGAATTAGAGTTGATGGTGTTTTAGTAAAGATAATGACACCACCAGCATCCTCACTAAATGGAATTGTTACAAGAATTAAGATTCTATCAAAATTAAACATTGCAGAGCATCGTTTACCTCAAGATGGTAGGATGAAAATTAAAACAGATTCTAGAGATATAGATGTTAGGGTATCAATTTTACCGACTGTGCATGGTGAAAAAGTCGTACTAAGATTATTAGGAAGCGGAAAGTTATCTCTAAACTTATCTAATCTAGGATTCCCCGATAAGAAATTGCAAACATTTAAAAAATGGATTGGACAGCCATATGGTATGATTATTATTTCAGGACCAACAGGTAGCGGTAAATCAACAACTCTTTATGCCGCATTGCAAGAAATTCATTCTGAAGGGATAAATATTACAACTGTTGAAGATCCTGTAGAATACCAACTAGCTGGAATTAATCAAGTTCAAATGCATGATGAGATAGGTTTAAACTTTTCAGCATCTCTCAGATCTATTCTTAGACAAGACCCAGATGTATTGCTTATTGGTGAGATTAGAGATGAAGAAACTGCAAATATAGCTGTTAAATTTTCAATGACGGGTCACTTAGTATTTAGTACAGTCCATGCAAATGATGCAACTTCTACTATACTTCGTTTACTAGATTTAGGAATTCCACCATTTCTATTAGGTTCATCTTTAAATCTAGTTATGGCACAGAGACTAGTTAGAACAATTGATAAAGATTACAATGAAGTTTACAATCCTACTAAAGAAGAGCTAGATTTAATAGATTTTCCAAAATCAAAAATTAAATCTACAAAATTTCATAGAGGGATTCCACATAGAAGTAATCATAATACTGGTTATAAAGGAAGAACTGCAATACATGAAATAATGGAAGTAGATAGCACTATTAAAAAATTGATATTTGATGGAGCAGATCAAACTGATATAAAAGCTGCTGCTATGAAAAATGGGATGACACCGCTTAGAGATGCTGGAATTGAAAAAATCATTAATGGAACTTCATCAATTGATGAAATCATAAGAGCTACAGTAGAAGATATCTAATGCCTTTATTTGAATATATTGTAAGAAACGAAGAAGGCAAAAGATTAGAAGGGACAATAGAAGCAAATACCCTTAATGAAGCTAATGAGAATCTCCTAAAAAAGAAATATACAATAGTAAAATTATCAGAAAAAGAAGTTGTCTTTGACTTCTTGGGACCATTCTTAGATAGATTAAGTCTAGAAGTAGAAAAAATGAAAAACAAGATTCCTTTAACGACTCTTGTTTTTTTTACTAGACAATTATCAACTATGTTTTCTGCAGGTTTAACCTTAGAGAAATCGATTTTCTTTTTATCACAAGAAGAAAAACATAAAAAGTTTAAGAAGATACTAGGAAATATGGATAAAAATATAAAAAGAGGTATGCTATTATCTGATACCCTAGAAAGAAATCCTGGTGTTTTTTCTAATCTTTTCATATCAATGGTAAGAGCTGGAGAAGTGAGTGGTAAATTATCTGAAACATTAGAAGAGTTAGCCTTATACCTGGAAAGTGTTGAAGAGACTCAGAGAAAAGTAAAATCTGCTATGTACTATCCTATATTTATTATTGGTTTTCTTGTACTTACGCTATTCCTTACTTTTACATTCTTAATTCCTAGTTTTTCATCTGTATATGATTCCCTGGGTTCTGAACTACCATATTATACAGTTTTAATGGTGAGTATTGGTGAATGGCTACAAAATAATATTTTTTCTGTTTTATTTTTATCATTTATATCAATTGGTTCTGTTTGGCTATTATTTTTAACTGATACAGGTAAGTTATTAAAAGATCGTTTTCTGCTTAGAGTACCTATTTTTGGAAAAATTATTAAAGATAATATATTGAGTAAATTTTCTAAAACATTTGGTATCCTAGTAAATGCAGGAGTGCCTGTAATAGATACATTTGACTTAGTAAAAAAAGTTGTAGATAATAGAGTCTATGAATTAGCCATTGCTGATTCAAAAGAAAGTATTGAGAATGGTTTAAATATTTCTCAAGCTCTAAAAAATACAGGAGAATTCCCATCTGTAATGATACAGCTTTTATCTACTGGAGAAGAAACGGGAGAAATTGATACTCTAGCATTAAAAGCATCTGAATTTTATACAAAACAAGTAAACGCTAGTGTAGATAGATTAACATCTATTATTGAGCCCGCATTAATAATTCTAGTAGGTGGTGTTATAGGGGTTATAATTATTGCTACATATCTACCAATATTTCATTTTGGTAATGCAATGTCTAATATGTAAATATGCTTTTCTTTATTATAGGAACTATTATTGGGAGTTTCTTAAATGTTATTATAATTAGATTTCCTAAAAATGAATCTATAATATTCCCTCGATCTCAGTGTACTAAATGTAAACAGATGATTCCTTTTTATTATAATATTCCAATTATAAGCTATATTTTTTTAAAGGGTAAATGTGCTAATTGCAATAAAAAAATATCTGTACAATATATTATTATTGAATTTCTAACCGGGATATTGTTTTATATATCATTTAATTTATTCCCAATAGATTATGCTATTTTATTATCAATTATTATCTGTTTACTAATTATTTTATCTACTACAGATATATATCATCTATTAATACCAATCTATACAATAATATTATTATATATAATGTTAATAATAAGGGTATTATTATATAGAGAATCTATTTTAAATATTATCTGGGGAGCAACTGCATCAATACTATACTTAAGTATTCCTGCCTTATTAATTATTTTTATAAAGAAAAACAAAAAAGTATTAGGCTTTGGAGATATTTTACTATCAGGTTTTACTGGTGCATGGCTTGGTGCCATTAATGGAGTTTTCTGTTTATTCTTAGCATCAATTATAGGGATATTATTTGTTGTTTATTCCATGATGGTTAATAAGGATATTTCATCATTAAGAGTTCCATTTGGAGCATGTATATCAATCTCTTTTACTATCATTATAATTATTGAAAAATATTATGATATTAAATCATTCATAATCTAGAATCTGACGATTTCGTTCAAATAAAATAGCACTAACTGTTGCAGATATATTTAAAGAGTTAATTTTTCCCAACATAGGTATAGTTATTAAATAATCACAATATTTTTTAATAAGAGAACGTATTCCCTCCCCCTCACTACCAAAGACAAATATATTTTTACCTTTCATATCCATTTCATACCAATTTTTAGAATCTATTGAATTCTCCACTCCAATAACCCAATAGCCATTTTTTTTGAATTCATTAATTGAGTATTTAATATTCTTAGAAACAATAATATTTAAATTACAAAATGCTCCTTGACTTACTTGCAAAACAGTAGATGTGATATTAGAACTTCTCCTTTCAGGAATAATTACTCCTGTAACACCAGCACATTCTGAAGTTCTTAAAATCTGACCTAAATTTTGAGGGTCTTTTATTGAATCTAAAATAATATAACATTGATTGATTCTATCTTTATCATCATCTGGAATATAGTTATATATTTTATAATTAAAATATATAACTATACCTTGAGTCCTAGAACTATGATATTTATTTTTAAATTTATCTTTGGATATAGTTTGTATAGTATTTCTATATTTTTCAAATATTTTTTTATTACTATTTTTTTTTATATTAAAATCAGAAGAAATAATTATTTTATCAATAATACATGATTCAGAGTTCATAATTGATAGAGCTCCATTTATTCCATAGACTTTATAAAGATTATTATTATGTTTCATAGATTAGATATATTAATAATATAATTTTAATACAAATAGATATAAATGAAAAATAAAATCCGGATTGATAAATTTTTATGGTGTGTTCGATTATTTAAAACTCGAAAATTAAGTAATGAAGCCTGTAATAAATCAAAAGTAAAAATAGATAAAAAAACTCTTAAATCATCTTATTTAGTAAAAGAAGGTGATATTATTAAAATAAAAAAAAAATTAGTCCTTGTTACAATTAAAGTTAAAAATATTATAGATAAAAGAATTTCTGCAAAATTAGTTAATGAATATATTGAAGATCTTACTCCCAATTCAGAAAAGATTAAAATTGAAATCTCAAAAAAATTACCCCATTCAAATAGAAAAAAAGGATTAGGTAGACCTACAAAAAAAGAAAGAAGAAATTTGATTAAAAGCCTAGAAAACTATTCTAAACTTTAATTATTTATTAATACCTAGATACTTTTCAATATTATTTACTAAATCTTGATACATTTTAGGATCATACTGCTTTAAAATAGCTCCTGGATAAATTGTAATAATTTCACCATTAGTATCAATTAGGAACGACCAAGGGACTGCAGATACGCCACCATAATCAGATGCAATTTTATTTATTTTTTCTGATGAACCGTATAATAATGGATATTTAACACCATAAGTTTTAGCAAAATCAATTAGTTGCCTTTTAGTGTCTGAAAGACTAATTCCTAATATTTCAAATCCACTTTTATGATATTTATCATATAATTCATTAAATTCAGGAATCTCCATTATACATGGGCCACACCAAGTTGCCCAAAAATTTAATAAAACGACTTTTCCTCTAAAATCTGATAAAGCGTATAAATCATCATTATAACTATTTAAAGAGAATTCTGGAGCAATAAACGCTTTATCATTTTTTTCTATAGGGTTTTCTTTTATTGCTTCTGCTTTAATTTCATTTGAACATGACATCAATAATAAATAAAAAATAAATAATCCGTTTTTCATATTACTTACTAAACTCCTCTAATGATTTTTCAAGAAATTGAATGAATTTATTTACATCGGGGTCCATACCATGAAATCGATTAATTTCTTTTTCATTAACATCTAACACTACATAAAAAGGTAATGCTGAAGTTCCGTATCTATCAATTTCCATTTGTCGATACTTTTTATGATTTGGTCCACCATCAGTAAATAACTTTATTAAAATAAAATTTTTAAATAATTCTTTAACCTTATCATCGATAAAGACATTTACCTCCATCCACCTACAATTAGTGCATGTATATCCAGTAAAATCAACAAATATTGGCTTGCCTGTTTTTTTTGATAGCTCTACTCCATCATTATAATTTTCTATCCAAATATCTTTAGATGAATCTATACTAGTTTGTTCTTTAAAATAATCTTGCTTAGGAGGTAAATACGAATCAACTAAACCATAAACATTCCCTCCCCATAATCCATTGGAAAGATATAATCCAAATGTTAAAAAAGAAATACTAAACATCATTCTAGGGACACTTATTTTGTCCATTTTACTATCATGAGGTAATTGAATTTTACCTAATAAATATATACCCATAAGTATTGCAATAATAGCCCAGCTAGCTAAAACAAATTCATAAGTAAAAAAACCTATTCCCCAGACTAAATCAACATTACTAAAAAATTTCATAGCTGCACCTAATTCTAAAAAACCCATAGTAACTTTTATAGAATTCATCCATTGTCCACTCTTAGGCATTCTTGATAAATATTGTGGAAATAAAGCTAAAAAGAAGAATGGTAAAGAAAATGCCAAAGAAAAAATAAGCATTCCTAATATTGGCCACATATAGCTTCCTCTACTAGCAGCAACAAGTAATAATCCTACAAATTGAACTGTACATGTAAAGGAAGTAAGAGTAAATGTTAGAGCCATAAACAATATTCCAAGAGTTCCTCCTTTTTGTTCATTTTCTAAACTAAATTGTCGCATTACCGATGGGATTTGAATCTCATACATTCCAAAGAGGCTAAAAGCAAAAAATACAAATAATAAAGCAATAAAAAGATTAACCCAAGGATTAGAAGCAATTTGATTAGCCCCTGATGCTCCTAAAGTGATAGCTAAAATCAATCCTAATGAAGTAAAAATAACTATTATACCTAAAGCGTAAATAATAGCTGATTTTAATGGATTATTATTTTCTTTTTCTCCTTGTTTTGTAAAAAATGATACTGTAATTGGTATCATAGGAAATACACAAGGAGTTAAAAGAGCTAATAAACCCATCCCAAATGAAAGCATTATAAATGATATAAAACCAGAATCAATTGATTCTTGAAGGATGTCTTTTGTTTCATTATCATTAGTAACCTTTGGTATTTCTGAATAATCTAAACGTATATCTCCATCTTTAATATCTACATTAATAGTAAAATCATCATAATGTCTTACACATTTTTTATCATCACAAACTTGATAAAATAACTTTCCATTTATACTATTGATTACCTTATTAATATTTGGTGATGTTAAGAAATATTGTTCTAAGGTCACATTGTTGAAATGGCAACCCACATCCATTTCAAAGTTTTGATCATACTTAATTTTTGGATTTGGTTCAAAAACCATGCTAGAGTCAATAAAGATAGTTGAATCTGGCCATATTATTTTTGTAGGGCTTAAAGACTTTTCTGGATCAGCAGAATAAATATAAGAACCTTTAGAGATATCTATATCTACCAATAATTTTATATATTCACCTTTAATAATATCAGACCTATCAGTACTAATAGTAAAATCAACTTGAGAGCTAAATATGATAGATAAAAATGTTATTAAAGTTATTTTATACATCTATTTTTCTTCTTCTTTACTGATTACCCTGATTTTTTTAATAATAACCGGAATAGCAGGGTTATCACTTCTTAAATCATTTATTATTTTTTGTCTAAAATTATCTTTTTTACTTCCAACAGGAACTTTTGCAAATAATTCCTCCCTAGTTTTAGGATCTTGAACCTGAACCCAATAATTTTCATCTTCTCCTTCAGGAATTTGGTTATAACAACTAGATTTTATAACAGTATAATCTGTAGGTGAAGCAGCTATATAATCAATTACATGAATATTCTCAACGACCTCTCCAAAAACTGTATATTTCCCATCAAGCCATGGAGCATCTTTGTGGCATATAAAAAATTGACTCCCAGCAGAATTCTCTGATGGACCTCTTGCCATAGAAAGTATGCCCTTTTTATGTTTCAAATTATTAAATTCTTGATTAATACTCCAACCAGGATTGCCTTGGCCATCATTTTTTCTATCTTTATCTCTAGATAATATATCACCACCTTGTATCATGAAATTTTTAATAACTCTATGAAATAATGTTTCATCATAAAATCCACTATTAGCTAATTTCTTAAAATTATAACAATGTTTAGGAGCAATATCTGGAAAATATTTTAGCTTAATTACCCCCTTGCTAGTTTCCATTACAATTATGTCATCAGAACTAACTACACTTGGAGTATATTCTTTAGCATTAACTTTTATAGTATCAATTAGATTATCACTAATAGCATTAGATACTCCTGCATATTTATCAGCTGCATATTTAGGAAGTATATCTCTAGGATTAAGGTTAAGTTTTAAATCTAAATTATTAAAATAATTATTTTTAGTTACAACTCTATTAGAATCTGAGCTACAAAATAAAAATGAAATGATAATAAAATAATTAATTATCATCTATTTCCCCGTACTACCTGGTTTAGTAATTGGAATATCATTTAACCAATCTGGAATATTATTTTCTTCCCAGGATTGAATATTAATTTTAGTTAGAGGATGATATTTATATCCAAAATCAATAATATCACCTCTATGCGCTAAACTACAAATACCTGCTATATTAACATTAAGCGGTTCTAATAGAGCTATTATTTCTTTAATTGAGCCACCAGTTGTAACTATATCTTCAACTACTAAAACATTAGAATTTTCTAATATTTGGAATCCTCTTTTAAAGATCATTTCTCCATTAACTCTCTCAGCAAATATACCATTAACATTTAATTGATCTGCAACGCCCGAGCTTATCAATATCCCTCCAATTGCTGCGCTAACCACTATATCAATATTAGAATCTGAATATATTTCAGCCATACTTTCACATATAATTTTTAATGATTTAGGATCTTCGAGGACTCTGAATTTTTCTATATATTGATTGCTATGTAATCCAGAGGTAAGGACGAAATGTCCAGACATTATCGCTCCTTTGTGCACTAATAGATCGTATATTTTATTTTTCATTGTCTACCATTAGGTTTATTTGATTATTAAATGATATTGCAGCATTTTGCACATCATTAAGATTGCAATCTCCTGCAAAAATAATTGCTCTAGAAACATTAATTAATCCTATTGAATTTTGATTAGAAATTTGAACTGATTGCTCCAAATCTCCACCTTGTGCTCCAATTCCAGGAATTAACCATGGTAAATTATTTAAATCTCTTATATTTTTCATGAATTCTGGATTGGTGGCACCAACTACTAATCCAATATTATTATTATTATTTAATTCTGAACATAGCTCTGCAATATTTTGATAAATAGTTTTATTATCTGCCTTTTTAAACTGTATATCCTTCGCACTAGTATTTGAGGTTAGGCATAGCACGAAGACTCCTTTGCTCTTATCTTGAATAAAAGGAATAATTGAATCTGAACCCATATAGGGAGAAACAGTGATTGAATTAAATCCAATAGATTCAAATATTGATAATGCATATTTTTTTGTAGTATTACCGATATCTCCTCTTTTCCCATCAGCAATTGTCAAATTCCTATTATCAATATATTCAACAATTTTTTCCATTAATGCATAGCCTTTAGATCCATATCTTTCATAAAATGCCATATTTAATTTATATGCTAAGCATATATTTGAAGTTGAATCAATAATATCTTCAATATACCTCTGAAGTCCTAAAAGGCTCTTATCCATAGTATTTGGCATTCTATCTGAATCAATATCTAAGCCAATACATAATTTACTCTCTTTATCTTTAGAAAGATTCATTAAAGTATCATTAAATGTCATTTTCACCATTCCGTAATTTAAATAATAAAAAAATTTTTAAATATTAATATATACATATCAAAATCATAAATTATAATAATAATTACAATATTTTTTAATAAAGATGAATAAAAATGATTCAATCTATCAAACTATTGCAGAAGCTTCAAATAGCCTAAAGATAAAGCTAATAAAACAGCTTGGGGATGATGATAAAAATCAAATCATTGAATTATCTAAAGAACTTGGACCAATATTTGGTAATGATGCTATACTAACGATATCTAATATAGATAAATATTTCAATAAAAATACATACCCATTCATAGCAGAATTCAATAACCATATTATCGGTTTTATTATTGGAGTCCCTTTAGAAGTTTTCTCAGAAGAATCTTGGTCTCACTATGATATCAACCTTGGTAAAAATAATACTATTTACACATATATATATCTAATGAAAAAAAACTATAGAAAACAAGGGGGGTATTCAAAAACATTAAAAATGATTTATCTAAATTGGTGCAAAAAAAATAATTATAATTATGTAACAGGGCATGTTAAATCTGGTATATCAAAAAAATTTTCAAATTCTACTAAAGTTGTTAAAATATTTCCAAAATGGTATAATTCAAAATATCCATTTGAATACTATAGAAGACCATTGTAAAAATTTGTTACTTTTTAAATTATAAATATTATACTTATTTTATAATATGATATACTTACTAATTATTTTATCACTCTCATTTACTATGACGCTTCAGCAAGCATATGATGAAGCATCCTCATTATATGATTATGATAAATATATAATTCTTGAATCAGACTCTATATACTATGGAGGCTTAGGACTATATGAAGGCAATATATTTATTGATTGTAAAGGTGCCGTTATAGATTTGCAATCACAAGGTGGAATATGGGCTTATGGAGATGAAAATTATCCATGCAATCTTGATATTCAATACTGTTCTATAATAAATGGAGCATATTATGGATTAAGTTTTGGAGGCTCTTCTACAGGAAATGTTAAAAACTGTAATCTAATTAATAATGATATGGGAATAAAGCTATATGATTATTCAGAAATAAATATTTCTAATACAAATTTTATTAATAATATTACATATGGAGTAGGGATTTATACTGAACATCCTATATGTAATATTTCACATTGTAATTCTTGGGGAAACGGAGAATATGATTTTATGGAAAATTGTCCTGGATGAGGAAATATATGGACTCCGTGGGAGCCCAGTCCAGGAATCAATTTAATTGCCGAGAATCCATTATTCCTTGATTCTGGGAATTTAAACTACAATTATTCAGAATTATCTCCATGTATAGATGCTGGAGACCCTTCACAATTAGACCCTGATGGTAGTATTAGTGATATAGGTGCAAATATATATAGTGCTCAAATATTACTTGGTGATACAAATTATGATGGAACATTGAATGTATTAGATGTTATTATGTTAGTTAATATAATATTATATGATGGAGAATGTGCTAATTGGTTACAAAATTGTCCAGAAGATTTAAATCAAGATCAAACATTAAATATTTTAGATATTGTTGAACTAGTTAATATTATACTAAATTAGCTTTCCTTTTTTCATAACCATTGATAGCTTATCTGAATTAAACCAATATGGTATTTCTGCAATACTATTTATATCCCAAAACAATAAATCTGCAAAATAATTTTCCTTAACTACACCTATTGAATCCTGCCTATTGATGGCCTTAGCTGCATTATATGTAACTCCTTTAAAAGCCTCTTCTATAGATAAACCACAATATAAACAAGATAAGGCCATAACTATTGGTATAGAATAAATAGTGCAAGAACCAGGGTTATAATCTGATGCTAATGCTATATCACAACCAGCTTCTATCATTTTTCTTCCATTTGCATAAGTATCTAATCCTAAGAATAAAGTAGTTCCTGGTAAAATAGTAGCTACTACTCCATTCTTAGCCATATGCGTTAAACCTTTAGAATTTGATTTCATTAAATGATCCGCTGAAACGGCTTTTAATTCTCCGGCTAAGTATGCACCATTAAAATCTTCAAATTCATCAATATGTAATTTGATTTTAAGATTATGCTCTTTTGCAGAATTACATATTTTTCTTGTTTGTTCATGATCAAAATAACCTTTTTCACAAAAAATGTCACAAAATTCAGCTAGATTCATAGCTGCAACTTCTGGAATCATTTCATTGCAAATTAAATTCACATAATCATTTTTATTATTAATTTCTAAAGGGAAATCATGCGCTCCCATAAATGTTGATACTACATCTATAGTTGATTCTTCATTTAAATCTCTAATAACTTCTAAACTCTTAATCTCATCTTCTAAAGTTAAACCATATCCAGACTTAGCTTCAATAGTTGTCGTACCAGTTTTTACAATATTATTAATATCTTTTAAACATTTATCTAATAATTGATCTTTAGAAATATTTCTTAATGATTTTATTGAAGATTTGATGCCTCCGCCAGACTCTGCAATTTCAATATAACTTTTACCCGATATCCGATTTGAAAAATCATCAGATCTATTAGAAGCAAAGATTAAATGGGTATGAGAGTCTATAAAACCAGGAGTAATTATAGTTTGCTGAGCATCTAATTCATGATTAATAATCCAATCTTCATCTTCTAAACCTATTTTAATAATACGTCCATTTTCTATAATTATAGAATCTGTATTCTCTACAACAATTTTATCTAAGATAGGATCATAAGTAGTAATATTTTTTATATTATGTATCTTGGTTATCATATTATAGGCTAGGAACTTTTAATTTTCTCTCTTTTGCTATTTTAACAGCTTTTTCATAACCTGCATCAACATGTCTAGCAACACCAATTCCAGGATCATTAGTTAAAACTCTATTAAGTCTTTTTTTCATATTTTCAGTTCCATCTGCAACGATTACCAAACCTGCATGAGTTGAAAGCCCTATACCCACTCCACCTCCATTATGCACAGAAACCCAAGAGGCTCCACTGGATGCACTTAATAATGAATTTAATATTGGCCAATCGGCTACAGTATCCGAACCATCTTTCATTGATTCTGTTTCTCTATTTGGAGATGCTACAGATCCAGCATCTAAATGATCTCTTCCTATCACTATTGGAGCATCTAACTCTCCACTTGCAACCATATCATTGATAGCTTCTCCAAAAATATTTCTTTCACGATAGCCTAACCAACAAATTCTTGCAGGCAACCCTTGAAAGCTAACCTTTTTCTGTGCCATAGTAATCCATCTTTTAAGAGCCTCATCATTAGGAAATAATTCTAAAACTTTTTTATCAGTTTTATATATATCTTCAGGGTTTCCAGATAATGCAACCCATCTAAAAGGCCCCTTACCTTCACAAAATAATGGCCTTATATATTCAGGGACAAAACCAGGAAAATCAAAAGCATTATCTAATCCAGTATTTTCCTTAACCTGACCTCTTATATTATTGCCATAATCAAATGTAATAGCACCTCTTTTTTGGAGCTCTAGCATTGCTTTACAATGTAATTTCATAGTTTTATATGATTTTTCTATATACTCTGCAGGATTATTAATTCTTAATTCATTCGCTTCTTCTAAAGACATTTGATTGGGGAAATATCCATTCAACTCATCATGTGCAGATGTTTGATCTGTAAGTATATCTGGAATTATATTATCTTCTAATAATCTTTGTAATACATCTGCAGCATTTCCTAATAACCCGATAGATATTGCTGTTCCATTAGATTTTGATTCCATAGCAACCTTAATAGCCTCATCATAACTATCAGTCGAAATATCTAAATATTTTGTATCAATTCTCTTTTTTATGCTATCAGGATCAATTTCAATTGTAATATTGACTCCCTCATTCATTGTTACAGCTAATGGCTGAGCCCCTCCCATTCCCCCTAATCCAGATGTAACTGTTAAAGTATTCTTTAGACTTCCATTAAAATGTTGTCTTGCCACCTCTGCTAAAGTTTCATAGGTTCCTTGAAGAATACCTTGAGTACCTATATAAATCCAGCTTCCTGCAGTCATTTGACCATACATCATAAGACCTTTCCTATCTAATTCGCGAAAATGCTCCCAATCACTCCATTTAGGAACTATCATTGAGTTAGATATTAACACTCTAGGAGAACTTTCATGTGTTCTAAAAACTGCAACAGGTTTTCCTGATTGAATTAATAATGTTTCATCATTTTCTAAATTAATTAAAGAATCTAAAATCTGTTCGTAACAATCCCAATTTCTTGCAGCCTTTCCATACCCACCATAAACAATTAAGTCTTGAGGAGATTCTGCAACATTGTTATCTAAATTATTTTGAAGCATTCTAAATGCAGCTTCTTGTTGCCAACCCTTACAATGCAACTTATTTCCTATAGGTGAAGAAATGTTATTATATTTAGTCATATTTTATTCTCCTAGTAAATATTTCCTTTTATTATAATTATTTTTAATTAATTTAAAATTAATATTTCTTTCTTTTAATGAATTATATGAAAAAAAGCAAATTTGATTATATCCACTTATAGTAGAAAGTAATATTTTTTCAACGATACTATATTCATCTTGATTATATATTGATATTCCCATAATTATTTTATCTTTAGAAAATGATGAATCTAAATTTTCTGAAATCATATTAATTCTGTGAATAAAAATATCATTATTACTAGAATAATTCATAGGCAGGACAAAATCAATAATATCTTCTTCTATCCACTTCCCCCAATCTTGGAACCATCTATTTTTTGCCTCTACAATATCACTCTTTACTGCAGCACTAATCAATATATCTAAACCAATAGAATCTCTATATGAATCGATAGAACGAATTAAGGATGTTATATTATCACAATTATAATTTATACGAATATTTTTTATAGAATCAATTTCAGAATTAGTCCATCCATATCTACTACTAAATATGTCTCTAAAAATATCTTTAGGGTTAAAGTTATATTTATTTTGAAAATCATTTAAACCATAATTATTAAAACCATAGAAATCATCCTGAAATCTTATATAATCAAAGTGTATTCCATTTAACTTTGGATAATTTTTAAAGATTTCTTTAACAAGTCTTAAAAGATAAGTATTTACATTAGAATTGTTTGGAGATAAAAATAATCCCTCCCAACTAGGTGTTTGAATATTTTCTAATTTTATTTCAATATCAGATTTCCCGAAATAATCACTTTCAAACCAATCAGGATTTGAATAATAAAGATGATTATTATCATTGGGCGCAGAATTTGCTGACCATATTAAATATGTATTTATCCATGCATGGACTTTAATATCTAATAACTTTCCTAATAAAATAGTATATGAAAGTGGATCAAAATTACTCTGGACATTACTATTCATCTTTACTATATCTGATTTATAAAGAGCATCCCCCCTTGACCTGATTTGAACATAAACATTTTTTATATTATTATTAAAGGATTCAATCATAAAGGAATCAATTGATGTTTTTGAATACATATTTTCTCTAGTTATCCATAAAGATGAATTAAAACCATCAAATGAATAAGCTACATTTATAATGAAACTAAACTGAATTAAAGAAAATAATATGGAAAGATATCTATTTACTATCTTTTTCAGGAGCTGACTCTTCGGTCGTATCTTCTAATTTCAAATCTACAAATTCAATAATAGACATTTGAGCATTGTCATTTTTTCTATTATCTAATTTAATTATTCTAGTATAACCACCATTCCTATCGTTATAGTTAGGTGCAATATCATGTATCAATATATTAGCAGATTTTTTACCTAAACTACCTGGAAGTTTTTTTGTAATCAATCGATGACTACTCAAATTATTCTTTTTTGCATAAGTAATTAATCTTTCAACAAAACCTTGTAACTCTTTTGCTTTTGGTAGGGTTGTCTTGATTCTCCTATGCTCAATTAAAGAAATCGCCAAATTCCTTTTTAAAGCCAAACGGTGACTTGCTGTTCTATTTAATTTTCTACCTTTTAATAAATGTCTCATAATTTAGCTATTCAAGGGTTAGATATTGAGAAATATCCATTCCAAATTCTAAACCCAACTCTCCTAACTTAGCAACTAGCTCCGTTAAAGATTTTCTTCCAAAGTTTTTAAATTTCAACATTTGGCCCTCATCTTTAGAAACTAATTCTCCTATTGTTTTTATACCTGCAGCTTGAAGACAATTATGACTTCTAACTGATAATTCCATCTCTTCTATAGTTTTTAATAAAAGATTTTTTATTTCTAATGCTTCATTGAGCTCTTTATCATCTACAGCTTTAATAGATTCTGAATCATCAAAAAGGAAAAATGCAAAATGCTGTCTTGCAATATTTGCAGCATGATTCATGGCATCTTTAGGCTTAGTAGATCCATCAGATTCAATGGACACTTCTAAACTTTCATGACCTTCAGAAGATGTCGCAATTGGTTCTACATTCCAAGATACGCTTTTAATAGGATTATAAATAGCATCAATTGGAATAGTACCAATAGTATCATCTGCTCTTTTATTATTAGCAGCTAAAGAATATCCCTTACCTCTTGATACCCTACATTCAATATCAATTTTTCTATCAGAAGTAATTTCTGCAATATGGTGACTTTTATTCAATACTTTAAAGTCATTTAATTGTTTATCTATATCTTTTGCTGTGAACTTTGTGGGTCCTTGAAGACTAATACTAATATTCTCAGGCCCTTCATTAATCATTTTAAACCTAACTTCTTTTAAATTTAAAACAATATCGGTCAAATCTTCTTTTACTCCATCAATAGCAGTAAATTCATGTTGAACTCCATCAATTTTTATAGAAGTAATAGCAGCACCAGGTATTGATGTTAATAAAATTCTACGCAAACTATTACCAAGTGTAACTCCATAGCCTCTTTCAAAGGGCTCTGCTTTTAAAGAAAAAATATTATCTTCATCTTTAATAACCTTAACATCTATATCAGAAAAATGTTTATCTTTTGACATTCTATTAACCTCTCTAATTATTTAGAATATAATTCTACAATTAATTGTTCATTTAATGGTTCAGTGATTTCTTCTCTATCAGGTATTGATATGAATTTACCCTTTAACTGCGCCTTATCAATCTCTAACCATGGCATTGGATTATCACCTTGAACTTTTCTCAATGAATCTTGAAATAAGTCCATCTTTTTACTTTTATCTCTAACATTAATAATATCATCTGGCTTTAATTGAAAAGAAGGAATATTAACACATCTATTATTGACTAAAAAATGCTTATGAGAAACTAATTGCCTAGCTGCTCGCCTTGTAGGTGCAAGACCTAATCTAAAAACAGTATTATCAAGCCTTGATTCAAGCATTATTAATAGATTATGGCCTGTAGGCCCTGTTTTAGATTGAGCTTTCTTATAATAATTTCTAAATTGTTTCTCTAATAACCCATACATATATTTGATTCTTTGTTTTTCTCTTAATTGTATACCATAATTAGATAATTTTCTTCTTCTTGAATTACCATGTTCACCAGGAGGATAGTTTTTCCTCGGACTTGAGAACTTAGGAGATTCAAAAACTGGAAATTCTAACCGTCTACATACTCTTGCTCTTGGACCTGTATATCTTGCCATAAATAAATTATACCCTTCTTCTTTTTGGCGGACGACAACCATTATGTGGAATAGGAGTCATATCCGTTATACTTGTTATATTTAATCCAGCAGCCCTTAGCGATCTGATAGATGATTCTCTACCTCCACCTGGTCCTTTAACTCTCACTTCTACAGTTACTAAACCTCTATCCATAGCTTCACGTGCGACCTCTTCTGCTGCTTGAGATGCTGCAAAAGGAGTACTTTTCCTTGACCCTTTAAACCCTAAAGAACCTGCACTTTTCCAGCAGATAGCATTACCCTTTTTATCAGATAAAGTAATTATTGTATTATTAAACGTTGCTTTAATAAAAGCTATCCCTTCTGGGGAAACTTTTACTTTTTTCTTCTTTGATTTTGGATTAGCCAATTATCACTCCTCTACATAGTTGCTTTCTTTTTACCAGCAACAGTTTTCTTTTTACCTTTTCTTGTTCGAGAATTATTTTTTGTATTTTGTCCTCTAGCAGGAAGACCCTTTTTATGTCTTAAACCTCTATAAGTACCAATATCCATTAACCTTTTAATATTTCGAGTAACTTGCCCTCTTAATTCTCCTTCAACATTATAGTTGTCAGCAATCTGATTTCTTATAGATATAACTTGCTCTTCTGACAACTTATTAACCCTAGTATCAGGGTCAACAGACGAACTATCTAAAATTTCTTTAGCCTTATGTGGACCAATTCCATAAATATATTGTAATGCAAACTCTATTTTTTTATTTCTTGGTAAATCTACACCTGCAATCCTAGCCATTATAAATTATCCTTGTCTTTGTTTGTGCTTAGGGTTAATACAGATAACTCTAAGTACACCCTGTCTTCTAATTATTTGACAATCTTTACACATTTTTTTTACTGATGCTCTAACTTTCATATTCTTAATCCTTATACCTATATGTTATTCTACCTTTTGACAAATCATAAGGAGAAAGTTCTAACTTAACTTTGTCATTTGGTAATATTTTGATATAATTCATTCTCATCTTTCCCGATATATGAGCTATTAATTCATGACCGTTATCAAGTTTTACCCTAAACATTGCGTTTGGTAAAGTTTCTAAAATTATTCCATCGACTTCTATATTTGGTTCTTTAGCCATAAATTAAATAGTTAAAATTTGTGCTCCTTCTTCACCAATCGTTACTGTATGCTCAAAATGGGCTGAAGCACTACCATCTTTAGTACAAATTGTCCAATTATCTGATTTAGTATAGATTTCTTCAGAACCAAAATTAATCATAGGCTCTATAGCAAAGCACATTCCTTTTTCAATAATTGGGCCAGTATTTTGCAAACCATAATTAGGAATCTGTGGCTCTTCATGCAATTTTTCACCTATACCATGCCCGACCAACTCTTTTACTACTCCATAACCAAAAGATTCTGCATGAGTTTGAATTGCAAATCCTATATCTCCAATTCTATTACCCGGTCTAGCCTGTTCAATTCCTTTTATGAGACATTCTTTAGTTACATTTATTAATTTTTTGTTATCATCACTTATAGAACCCACCGGAAATGTTTTTGCATGATCACCATAGAATCCATCCACTATAGAACCTACATCAATACCTATTATATCACCATCATCTAATATTCTATTACTCGGAATCCCATGAACTACTTCATCATTAATAGATACGCATAAAGTTGAAGGAAAACCATATAAACCTTTAAAACCTGGAATAGCTCCTTGTTTATTAATAAAATTTTCAGCATATGTATCCAATTCTATCGTAGAAACTCCTGGCTTAATAATACCCTCAATATCATTTAATAAATCTCTAACTACAGTTGCAGCCTTAGTCATTTTTTGTATTTCTTCTTTGGATCTAATATTAATCATAAATCTAATATCTCTTTCTACTTCTACCTTGAATTTTTCCAGATTTAAGGAATCCATCATAATGTCTTGTTATCAAGTGAGATTCAATTTGCTGTAAAGTATCTAAGGCTACACCAACTATAATTAACAAGCTAGTACCACCATAAAAACTCGCTAAAGAAAAATCCATACCAGCAAACATTACCAAAAAAGTTGGAATACAAGCGATAAAGGCAAGAAAGATTGCAGCTGGAAGTGTTACTTTTGTTAAAATATTATCAATATAATCTGCAGTTGGCTTCCCTGGTCTAACACCAGGTATAAATCCTCCTTGCTTCTTCATATTATCAGCTACATCTACCGGATTAAATGCTATAGCTGTATAAAAATATGTAAAAATTATTATAAATATCGAAAGAACTAATGCATAGAACCAATGGTCAGGACTAAAGACCGTAAGCACCCAACTACCAATAGAACCTTGAAATAATTGTCCTATAGTATTAGGTAAAAACATTAAAGCTTGAGCAAAGATTATAGGCATTACTCCTGCAGTTAATATTTTTAAAGGTAAATGAGTAGATTGCCCTCCATAAACCTTTCTTCCAACAACTCTTTTAGCATATTGTACTGGTATTTTTCTCACTGCAGTTGTTACCAAAACTACAAAAATTGTAATTGCTACCATCAATAAAATAGATGGAATTAATTGAGTAATTGGATTCAATGACCCTTCCATTAAATATGATAACTGTATATTAAATACATGTGGTGCACTAGCTAAAATTCCAACCATTATAATGAGTGAAATACCATTACCTAAACCATGATCTGATATTTTTTCACCTAACCACATAACAAAAACCGTTCCAGTTACTAGAGTAACTATTGTAACAAAATAAAATAATATATCTGCATTAGGAACTACCCTACCCGCACCTACGATTTCTTGATTTGCTAGAAAAACTGCTACACCAACAGCTTGCAAAGTAGCAATTAATACAGTTCCATATCTAGTTAATTGTATTATTTTTTTTCTACCTTCTTCACCTTCTTTTTGCAAACGCTGAAAATATGGAACAACGGAACCTAATAATTGAATAATAATTGAAGCTGAAATATAAGGCATAATCCCTAGAGCAAAAATAGAAGCTTGAGAGAAAAATCCTCCAGCAAACATATCATATAATCCTAATATAGTGCCCTCAAAAGAAGCCATCATAACTTCTAAAGCTGTTCTTTCAATACCAGGAACCGGCACGTGTCCTCCTAATCTATAAACAAGAAGCAAAGAACAGGTAAATGCTAATTTCTTTCTTAGCTCTGGTACATAAAAAATATTAATAAAGCTTTTTATCATATCGCTTTTGCTGTTCCTCCAGCTTTTTCAATCTTTTCTTTAGCAGAAGAACTGAAAAATTCTACATTAATATTGAGAGAGTCTGCCAGCTCCCCATTTGCTAAAATTTTAACTGGTAAATTAATATTAGAAATCAATCCATTTGAGTACAATACATCTTTAGTAATTTCTTTATCTTTCAATCTAGATAAATCTGACAAATTAATAATCTGAATACTCTTTTTTGAAGATGACAAATGATTAAATTTTCCTTTACCCATACCTCTTTTAGGTAAACGTCTTGCCAACGGTGTTTGACCACCTTCAAAATGTAATTTAGCTTTAGTACCAGATCTTGATTTATATCCGTTGTGACCTTTTCCTGCAGTTCTACCCTGACCAGTAGCATTTCCTCTACCTATTCTTTTTCTATCAGAAGTAGAACCTTTTGCAGGCTTCAAATTTGATAATTTCATTATATTTCCTTTACCTGAACTAAATAATCAATAGATTTTANCATTCCTCTTATATGAGGAGAATCATTTTTTACTACTACNTTATTCATCTTAGTTAATCCTAAAGCAATAAGCGTNTTCTTTGCATGTGATTTATAACCTATAGCACTCTTAACTTGTTTTATTTCTATTTTTTTAGACATCTTAAATAATAATCCTATTAACTAAAAAGTTCATTTAAATTAATTCCTCTTTGTCTTGCAACCATTAATGGATCTCTTAGTGATAACAAGCCTTTTTCAACTGCTTTTACAACATTTACAGGATTTGTAGACCCTGTGATTTTAGATAAAATATTNGAAACCCCAACTTGTTCTAGGACAGCCCTAACAGCTCCACCTGCAATAATTCCTGTACCAGGAGATGCTGGNTTTAAAACTAATCTTACAGATCCATATTTAATATTAAGTTCNTGAGGAATTGTAGAATTAATGATAGGAGCTTTAAAGATTTTCTTTTTAGCATCTTCTTTAGCTTTAGCTACAGCAGATGCAACATCAATAGCTTTACCAAAGCCTAATCCAACATGACCATTTCCATCTCCTACCACAACTACACAATTAAANCTCATAGAACGACCACCAGTTGTAGCCTTTGAAATTCTTTTAATCGATACAACATTTTCTTCTTTTAGNTCTAACTCNGTTGGGCTTATAAATGCTCTCATTATTCTCCTTTATAAGGTAATTCCATTTTTNCGCAAAGTATCTGCAACAGCTTTAACTCTNCCATGATANCTATAGCCATTTCTATCAAATACTATTGTATCAAGTTTATTTGATTTAAGCTTGCTANCTAAATCTTCTGCTACAATTCTACTCATATCAATTTTATTCTCAGCTTTAGAAATACTTTTTACTAATTTTTTATCTATACTAGAAGAAGANCATATAGTATTATTTGATATATTATCAACCAATTGAAGAAAGATNTTNNTATTAGATCTAAAAACTACTAATCTAGGATGCTGAATTCTCTTCCTAATTTTAAATGAAATTCTCTTCTTTTTATTTATCCACTTTTTTCTTTTACTTATAACTGACATTTAAGCTCCAACTGTTTTTCCTGCTTTTCTTCTTATATGTTCATCAGAATATTTTACACCCTTACCTTTATAAGGCTCAGGCTTTCTTAAACTTCTAATTTTTGCCGAAACTTCACCAACTTCTTGCTTATCTATTCCNTTAACAACAATTGTAGTATTATTGGGAGTTTCAAATTCTATTGTATCTGGTTTTTCAAAATAGATAGGGTGAGAGTAGCCTAAATTCAAAATTAAAAANTCTTTATTNCCNGCATCAGCAGTATACCCGACACCAACCAAGTGTAATTCNTTCTTATATCCCTTACTTACACCCATTAAAATATTAAATATTAAACTTCTAGTTAATCCATGAAGCTCTTTATATTTCTTTTCATCATTCTTCCTAGAAACTAAAATAGTACNATCTTGAATTGATAATGANATACCATCNGATACAATATAAGAAAGCTCNCCCANAGATCCTTTTGCTGAAAATTTATTATCAGAGAAATCTACTGTAACACCCTCTGGNATATCTATTATTTTTTTTCCTATTTGAGACATTTAATTTANAAATTCCTTTTTATTACCAAACGTGGCAGAGGACTTCACCTCCAACCTTTAACGCTCTTGCTTTTTTATCTGACATTACACCCTTTGAAGTAGATAGAATAGCTACTCCCAATCCATTTAATACTCTAGGAAGTTTTTCTGAACTAACATAATTTCTACAACCAGGCTTACTTATTCTTTTTATCCCATGGATAACNGGTTTATCAGAAAAATCATAATTAAGAAATACTCTTAAATTATCTTGAACATCATTCTTGATTAATATATAATCTCTAATAAAACTTTCTTCTTTTAATACATAGGATAATCTNATTTTTAATTTNGAAACAGGTATATCAACCCATGGCTTAGATGCCATTTGAGCATTTCTAATCCTTGTTAAATAGTCTGCTATAGGGTCAGTCATTGTCATAAATAAATCCTTTAATTTACCAGCTTGCNTTTGATACACCAGGTATCAAACCTTTTAATGCTAATTCTCTAAATGTTATTCTAGACAAACCAAATTTCCTATACACNCCTCTTGGNCTACCTGTAACATTACATCTATTTCTAACTCTAATTCGACTAGAGTTTTTAGGTAATTTTTCAAGCTTNAATCTATATTGCTGTCTTTCTTCAAATGATAAAGTTTGATCATTTATTTTTTCTAATAAATTTTTTCGTTTTTCNAAGAGTCTATTAGATAGCTTAATTTTATGCTGATTATTAACAATTTTAGATTTTTTAGCCATATTTACATTATCCCTGATTATTATCGTTAGATGCTATTTTTCTAAATGGAAANCCAAANGAATCTAACAATTTATATGCNNCNGAATCNTCTACAGCAGATGTTACAAACGTCAGATTTAAACCTCTAATAGCATTTACTTTATCATAATTTATTTCTGGAAATACTACTTGCTCATTAATTCCAAAATTATAATTACCCATTCCATCAAAACCTTTTGATGAGAAACCTCTAAAATCTCTTATCCTAGGAGATACAATTGCAATAAATCGCTCTAAAAATTCATACATCTTTTTCTTTCTCAAAGTAACTGATATCCCAACAGGGTCATTTTCTCTGATTTTAAAATTAGAAATAGCTTTTTTAGATCTTCTAATAACGGGCTTCTGGCCAGTAATTAAAGTTAATTCCTCAATAGCTTGCTGAAAACTATTTTTATTATCCCTAGCCTCACCTAAACCCATATTTAATACAATTTTATTTAATTTAGGGACATCCATTCTATTGGAAATCTTTAATTCTGAAGATAAAATATCTACAATTTTTTCTTTATAAAATTTTTCTAAGTTTGATTTTTCCATAATTATTAATCTAGAATATTATTAGTTTTTTTAGAATATCTAACTTTTGTTCCATTATCAAGAATCTTATAACCTATTTTAGTAGGCTGATCATTCTCAACAAATAAAACATTAGATGAATGAATAGAGGTTTCTTTNTTCATTATTCCACCNTGAGGATTTTCTTGCGTAGGACGTTCATGTTTTTTAATAATATTTACACCCTCCACAANAACCCTATTCTTATCTAATAAAACTTTTATTATTCGTCCTTTTTGACCTTTATATTTACCAGTCATTACTTGCACTATATCATCTTTTTTAAATTTCATAATATTTAAACCACTTCCGGAGCTAAGGATATAATTTTCATAAACTTCTTTTCTCTCAATTCTCGACCTACTGGACCAAACACTCTTGTCCCTGCAGGCTCCATTTGATTATTAATTAGTACTGCCGCATTATCATCAAACCTAATGTAAGAGCCATCTTTTCTTCTCATTTCTTTTCTAGTTCTAACTATTACAGCCTTAGAAATAGATCCTTTCTTTAACTCTGTTCCTGGGATAGCTTTTTTAACAGTCACTACTATAACATCACCTATCCTTGCATACCTTCTATTAGTTCCACCTAGAACACGAATACAAAGAACTTCTTTCGCTCCTGTATTATCTGCTACATTTAATCTTGTTTCTTGTTGAACCACTGGTTTTTCCTTTATTTCACTGCCTGTTTTTCTATATTAACAACTACCCATCGCTTTAATTTGCTAATAGGTTTAGACTCTAATATTCTAACAATATCACCAGGATTACACTTATTTTCCGGGTCATGCGCATAATATTTTTTTGATTTAGTTACAAACTTTTTATAAATAGGATGAGGAAATCTCCTCTCAACTTTAATTACAGCTGTTCTATCCATCAATGAATCTAGAACCTCTCCAACCAACTGTCTTTTATTAGTATCTTTTTTATTTTCCATATTATCTTTCATTATTTAATGCACTAATTCGTGTTTTAATTCTAGCTATATCTTTCTTTAAATTCCTTATTGCAATAGGATGATCTAGCTGTTGCAAAGTTTTCTGAAACCTCATATTAAAAAGAGCATCTTTCTTATTTTGAAGNTCTTTATTCAACTCTTCTAAACTTAATTCATGATATTTATTTACTTTAATTGCCATAATATTTATAATTCTCTTCTAGGTACCATTTTTGTTTTAATTGGAAGTTTATTATTACACTTTCTAAAAGCTTCTTGAGCATCATCAAAATCTAGCCCATCAATTTCAAACAATATTCTTCCAGGCTTAATTACTGCTACCCAATATTCAGGAGAACCTTTTCCTTTACCCATTCTAGTTTCTGCTGGTTTTTTTGTAATTGCTTTATGAGGGAAAATTCTAATCCAAACCCTTCCGACCTTCTTGATACTTCTAGATAAAACTATTCTAGCNGCTTCAATTTGTCGGCTAGTTATCCANCCTGGCTCTAAAGCTTTTAGTCCAAAAGTTCCAAAAGAAACATGACTGCCCCTNACGGACATTCCTTTAGTTCTTCCCTTCTGAGGNTTTCTNTATTTAACTTTTCTTGGAGCTAACATATTATTACCTTATTTCTCCCTTATATATCCAAGTTTTTATACCAATAATTCCAAAAGTAGTCAATGCTTCGACATGCGCATAATCAATATCAGCTCTTAAAGTATGTAAGGGGACTCGTCCTTCTCTGAAAGTTTCCGATCTTGCAATATCTGCACCATTCAATCTTCCTCCAATACAAATCTTTATTCCTTCTGCACCCATGCTAATAGTACTCTGAATTGCTTTTTTAGCAACTCTTCTATAATTAACTTTTTTCTCTAATTGCTGNGCAATATTTTGTCCAACAAGTATAGCCTCCAATGAAGGGTTTTTAATTTCATTGACATTAATTTGCACTTCAAATCCAACCATTTTTGAAATATCTTTTTTCAAACTCTCTACTTCTGACCCGCCTTTACCTATAACAAGCCCTGGNCTAGCTGTAAAAATATTTATTGAAATTTTCTTAGAGTTTCTCTCTACTTCAATTCTAGCNACACTTGCATCAGATAACTTGTTAAATAAAAATTTTCTAATCAAAATATCTTCATGCAATTTNTTTGCATAATTTTTCTCATCAAACCAAGTAGACTCCCAAGATTTATTAATTCCCAGTCTGATACCAATTGGATTTACTTTTTGTCCCATTTAACTCCTATTTACTTTCTATTACAATTGTTATATGACTTGTTCTTTTCTTTATAGGTACTGCTCTACCCATTGCTGCCGGCCTAAATCTTTTAATAGTAGGACCGCCATCAATTAAAACTTTTTTTATAAAAAGTTCATCATTCTCAAAATTAGCATCATCATTATAATTAATATTCGCAACAGCTGAATTAATAGACTTTAAAAGAAAATGTGATGCTTTTTTATTAGTTGAAGATAATATATTTATAGCATCTAATACTTTTTTACCCCTTATTAAATCAGCAACAAATCTAATTTTATATGGAGATTGCCTAACATATTTAACTTTACATGTCGCTTCCATTTATATTATCCTTTTCTATCTCCAGAATGTGCCCTAAAAATTCTTGTAGGAGCAAATTCCCCTAATTTGTGTCCAACCATATTCTCACTAATATATACAGGAATAAACTTATTACCATTATGAACAGCAAATGTCAATCCAACGAAAGACGGAGATATAGTTGACCTTCTAGACCATGTTTTTATAACCTGCTTTTTATCAGTTTTTGATAAATTGTTAACTTTTTTTTCAAGTTTAGGATCTATATAAGGTCCTTTTTTTAACGATCTAGCCATTATCTAATTACTTCCTTCTTTTAACTATAAACTTATTTGATTGTTTATTTTTCTTTCTAGTCTTATAACCTTTAGCGGGAGTTCCCCAAGGACTAACAGGATGCCTTCCTCCAGATGTTCGTCCTTCACCTCCACCATGAGGATGATCTACAGGATTCATAGCAACACCTCTAACCTTAGGTCTTCTACCTAACCATCTTGAACGTCCAGCTTTTCCAATTTTAATATTTTCATGACTTTTATTTCCAACAATACCAATAGTAGCTAAACACTTCTCGTTCACCATCCTAACTTCCCCCGATGGAAGCCTCAAAGTAACATTTCCATTTTCTTTAGCCATTATCCTGGCGTACGAACCTGCACTTCTTGACATTTGGCCGCCCTTGCCAATTTTTAACTCTATATTATGAACAAGCATACCTTCTGGAATTTTATATAATGGCATAGCATTACCTATATCAAAAGGTAAAGAAGCATCCTTATCTCTAGAAGATATTATTTTATTACCTACTTTAATACCATCTGGAGCTAAAATATATCTCTTCTCATTATCTTCGTAATTAATGAGCGCTATTCTAGAAGTCCTATTCGGATCATACTCTATTGTAAGCACCTCACCTTGAATGTCAAATTTATTTCTTTTAAAATCAATAATTCTATATCTGCGTTTATGCCCACCACCTCTTCTTCTCGATGTAATTCTACCCGCATTATTTCTTCCTCCAGTTTTTTTAATTGGAGTAGTAAGTTTTTTATATGGCTTATCTACTGTTATCTCTTCAAATGTAGATACAGACATATATCTTTGACTAGGGGTATCAGGTTTTAATTTTTTAATAGCCATGAATTAAGAAAAATCTCCATTAATTAAATCAATTTTATCATCTTTAGAAAGAGTTATAATTGCCTTTTTCCATTTTGATTTATTACCATTAGTTCTAATTACTCTTCCACCACTTCTAACTGACATATTTTTATTTTTACCTCTACAGTTAATAGTAGAAACTTTTGTAATCTTAACATCAAATCTATCTTCTATAGATTTTTTAATTTCAATTTTATTAGCATCAAGAGATACTTGAAAGACATACTTATTATTAATTTCACTCATTAAGTTACTTTTCTCAGTAAGCAATGGTCTTATAATTATTTCAGAATAATTTCTCATAATATTATTTTTTTAAGTTATTGTTATAATACTCAGCTGCATTTTTATCCAATACTAAAACTTCACAGTCCAATAAATCTCCAGCAGATGCATGAGAAGCTTTAGATAAATATACATTTTTCAAATTTTGCGATCCTAAAACCATGTCATTAGTAGGCTCATTAATTAAAACAGTTGTTTTTTTATCTAACAAATCAAACCCTTCCAATACGCCTGAAAATTCTTTAGTTTTAAATGATGATATCTTAAAATCATCTACAATAATCAGTTTTTTGTCAGAAAGTTTTTGAGATAAAACAGATTTTTTTGCTAATTTCTTAACTTTTTTATTAATCTTTAATGAATATTTTCTAGGCTTTGGACCAAATGCTACACCACCATGAACCCTAGCAGGGTTTCTCGTAGAACCAACCCTAGCTCTACCCGTACCTTTTTGTTTCCATGGTTTTGCACCACCACCACTAACCTCTGCTCTAGTTTTAGAAGAGCTCGTACCTTGCCTCATTGAAGCTAATTCTGATTTAAGTGCGAGATACACACAATGACTATTAGGCTCTATACCAAAAACATCTTTATTAAGCTTCAATTTATTTGAAGTTTCAGTACCTTTTATATTATATAATTTATATTCCATATCTTTTTATTTTTGTATATATACAATTGATTTAGAGGCTCCAGGTATAGCCCCTTTTACAAATAACAAATTATTATCAATATCAATTTTAATAACTTTAAGATTATCTACAGTAACATTATCTCCCCCCATTCTTCCCGCCATACGAGTCCCTTTCCATACTCTACCAGGCCATGTACCAGCACCAACAGATCCGGCTTTCCTCATAACACTATTTTTACCATGAGAAGCCCTGCCACCTCCAAAATTATGTCTTTTCATATGACCAGCAAAACCTTTACCCTTAGAAATTCCTGTAACACTCACAAAATCACCTTCATTAAAAGAGTCAACCTTAACTTCTTTACCCAAGAAAGTGTTATCAACTTTTTCACATCTAAATTCCTTTAAAATTTTAGTGCAATTTTGAACTTTTGATCTTTTAAAATGTCCCAGTAGAGGCTTTTTAGGTTTTTTTTGCTTTATAAATCCTAATTGTAACGATGAATAACCCTCTTTATCATTTGACTTAACTTGAACGATAGGACAAGGACCCGCTTCTATAACAGTAACAGGTAAATTATTTCCGACATCATCAAAAACTCTAGTCATACCAAGTTTTTTACCTATAATAAAATCAAATCTTAATGCAACTTCTGGATTAGTTTCTTCCGCAGCAGCTTCTCCCACTGGAGTCTCTTCTACAGCAGCTTCTTCCGCAGCAGCTTCTTCCGCTGGAGTCTCTTCTACAGCAGCTTCTTCCGCAGCAGCTTCTTCCACTGGAGTCTCTTCTACAGCAGCTTCTTCCGCAGCAGCTTCTTCCGTAGGCACTTCATTTATATCTTTTTCTATATCATTATTTTTATCTTCAACAAACACAATAATATTCCTATGTTCTTATTTCAATATCAACACCAGCTGGCATATCCAATTTCATTAACGCATCAACTGTTTTCGATGTAGAATTCATTAAATCCATAATTCTTTTATGAACTTTAATCTGAAATTGCTCTCTAGATTTCTTATCCACAAATACAGACTTATTAACAGTTATAACAGTTTTTTTAGTTGGTAATGGAATTGGACCTAAAACTAAAGCCCCTGTATTTTTAGCAGTTTTAACGATTTTTTCTGTTGATTTATCCAACAAAACATGATCGTATGCTTTTAGTTTAATTCTTATTCTATTCATTATTACTCTACAATCTCCGTAACAACACCTGCACCAACTGTATGACCACCTTCTCTAATCGCAAATCTCAACTCTTTCTCCATTGCAATCGGTGTAATCAATTCAATATCTAGATTTACATTATCACCAGGCATCACCATTTCAGTACCCGCTGCTAAAGTTACAGAGCCTGTTACATCTGTTGTTCTAAAATAAAACTGTGGTCTATAATTATTGAAGAATGGAGTATGTCTTCCACCCTCTTCTTTCTTCAATACGTAAACTTCAGCCTTAAACTTAGTATGAGGAGTGATAGAACCTGGCTTAGCAATTACCATTCCACGTGCAATATCCTCTTTATCAATACCTCTAAGTAAAAGCCCCGCATTATCACCAGCTTCACCTTGATCTAATAATTTTCTAAACATCTCTACACCTGTACAAACAGTCTTCTTATCAGAACCCATTCCAACTATATCCATTTCTTCACCAACTTTGATAATACCAGACTCTATTCTACCAGTTGCAACAGTACCTCTACCTGTAATTGAAAAAACATCCTCAACAGGCATTAAGAAATCTTTATCAACAGCTCTTTCAGGAGTAGGAACAAATGAATCAACAGAATCCATCAATTCAAATATCTTATCTGCATCTGCGCCAGTACCATCTGAATTAAGTGCATTTAAAGCAGAACCTTGAATGATAGGAGTATCATCACCAGGAAATCCATATTCAGATAAAAGCTCTCTTAATTCCATTTCAACTAACTCTAATAATTCAGGATCATCTACTTGATCACACTTATTCATAAAAACTACAATAGAAGGAACATTAACTTGCTTAGCTAATAATAAATGTTCTCTTGTTTGTTGCATAGGACCATCTGTAGCGGCAACTACTAAAATTGCACCATCCATCTGTGCAGCACCAGTAATCATATTTTTAATATAGTCTGCGTGACCAGGACAATCAACGTGCGCGTAATGCCTGCCATCCGTTTCATATTCAACATGAGAAGTGTTGATAGTAATACCTCTCTCTTTTTCTTCAGGGGCATTATCAATCTGATCAAAATCTTGCTTTGCAGCCAATCCTTTTTCAGATAAACACTTTGTAATCGCAGCGGTTAATGTTGTTTTACCGTGATCAACGTGACCAATTGTACCAACATTAACATGCGGTTTGGTTCTTTCAAATTTTTCTTTAGCCATTTAACTTTTTCTCCTATTATAAAATCTTCTATAAACTATTTTTGCTTTAGCCTGAGAGCCTACAACCAGACTTGAACTGGTGACCTCTTCCTTACCAAGGAAGTGCTCTACCGCCTGAGCTATGTAGGCAGTACGAGCGGGAGACGAGACTCGAACCCGCGACCCTCAGCTTGGAAGGCTGATGCTCTACCAACTGAGCTACTCCCGCATAAATCATCCTTAACTGTGGGCCGGGATGGATTTGAACCACCGTAGGCTTACGCCGGCAGATTTACAGTCTGCTGCCATTGACCACTCGGCCACCGACCCCTATAAATACTATTTAAAAAAACAATGAGCCATTGGAGGGATTCGAACCCCCGACCCGCTGATTACAAATCAGCCGCTCTGGCCAACTGAGCTACAATGGCTTAAACCTTTGCNCAGTCTAAAGCCCAGTAATTTAGTTTAGATTATTNAATAAAGAAAACTTTTTTACAAAAAATTTTAAAATTATTTTATTTTAAGAGGAGAAATAGTATGCGAATTATATAATAATATCGTTATCAATAATAGATATTTTCACTATTATATCTAAAAGTTCCTGGAAACTAATCCCCATAGATTTTGCAGACATTGGNAATAAACTGGTAGAACACATACCCGGAAGAGTATTAACCTCTAATAGAAATGGTGTAGAATTTCTATCTAACAAAAAATCGACTCTAGCATAATGACGACAGCCTATAGCCTGATATATCCTCACCGCTTCTTTTTTAATAAACGTAGTTAANGAATCATCAATATCTGCTGGACACATATAATCAGTATGCCCTTGCGTATATTTTGACTCATAATCATAAAGTCCAGATTTAGGTATTATTTCAACAATATCTAATGCTTTATTACCTAGTATCCCAACAGTTAATTCTCTGCCATCTATAAATTCCTCAATTAAAATTTCATCAGAATAAATAGATGCTAAACGAATAGCTTCATTTATTTCATTTTTACTATTAANAATTGATAGGCCTAAAGTCGATCCTTCAGAATTAGGTTTNACTACGANGGGAAACTTAATCTTTTTATTTGTTTTATATGACAATAAGCTGGGAATCTTATTTTTATTAAATTTAAATGTCANCCAATCAGGTGTCTTAATATTATTTTTACTAGCAATGATTTTAGTAAANTGTTTATTCATNGCCAGCATAGAGGCCATAGGACCAGAGCCAGTNTAGGTNAAACCATGCTGTGATAAGAAGCTTTGTATTTGACCATTTTCACCCTCACCACCATGCAAAGCATTAAAAACTAAGGAATAATCATTGATAGAGTGNNTAAAGTTTGAAAAATTTAATCTATTTAGTTCNANAAGCTGCAAGTTGTATCTCTTGCTTAAAAAAGGAATTATTTCTATTGCAGACTTAATGGATACCTCCCTTTCGCTAGATATTCCTCCAAACAATAAAGCTATATTTAAATTCTTATTCGTAAGCACCTCTTTTATTTTAAGCTAAATATTAAATAAAATCTAAAAAACATAAAAATTAATAATACTAGTAAAAAAATTATTAAATAATAAGATGATAAATAAATTGGAATTAAACTAATAAAAGATAAAATTGAAAATAATGATAATAAAATTAAAAGAGTCTTTTTATTACTAAAACCATTATTTAGTAAACTATGNTGGATATGNTTCTGATCGGCCTTAACNATAGATTTAATTTTATNAACNAAACCATTCACTTTATTAAACCTTAAAAATATCATGCAAAAAACATCATAAAATGGCATGGAAATAAATGANAATAAATAAACCTTCTGATAGTTATAATTAAAAAATGATGAGAGATGGACTATACTAATTGCCATGATCCAACCGAGTAGCTGACTACCTGCATCACCTAAAAAAATTCTAGCTGGAGGAATATTAATAAAAAAGAATGCAAATATTGATCCTAAGAATATACTAATTAGGATAAAATACTGTTGACTTAAAAATGGAATCAAACTAATTACTATTATCATATTTAAACAAAATACTATAAATATACCAGATGAGAGCCCATCAATTCCATCAATAAGGTTCATCGAATTAATTGCAACTATAAAAAATATCATAGTAACAATTAAATCAAGATAATAATAGTTGGACAAAGAAAATACAAACCCTGATTTAGTAATAACAAATATAGCAANAAGTTGAAAAAATAATTTTTGATAAGCACTAATATCAATTAAGTCATCAAAAAAACCACCAANAATTAAGANTGTAGTTGAAAATAAAATTTGNCTTTCAGATTCAGNTATTGANANNAANANCTNTTCANTNANNATNCTATAAACTANCAATATNAATAGAGANGAAAAAATTATACCTATNCCACCTATCTTTAAAATTTTTTCTTTATGAATTTTACGCTCATNNGGATAATCATAAAGATTNAAATAATTACCATTATTAATTAGAAGCTTAAAAACTAANAATGTNGATATCATNGATATGATGAAATAAATTATATTAATATACATTTTTTTTATGTTTGCTTATGGAATAAATTGTGATAAATTTAAAACACAATATCAAATTTTTAAATTATATTTTTTTTGGAGGATACGGATATTATGAACTTTATCAAATTTTTATTAGCTTTTTCTATATCTACATTTATTATTGCAGATGACCGAATTAAATACAATGAAATAGCACAATCAGAATCTAATGAACAAAAGACTAAAAATACTAATGATGAGGAAACCGAGAACACCAGCCTTGAAGATGCTGCTGCCGATTTTTCTGGCCCAATTGATTTTAAAGATGAGTACTTATTAAGCCTAAGCTTCGGATCGACGATTCCATTTGGAAAAAATTTAAAAGAATCTTATACAGGTGGAATGAATCTAAAATTCAATGTACTGACACCTTNTGGNTTTAGTNTGCTAGGTAAAGATTTTAAGCTTTNAGCNGGTNTAGATATNTTAAAATGCANTGCGAGTGAAGGNAAGACTTATGGTGATTATAACGTTACAAGTTTTGGAGCTAAGCTANTAACAAATATTTCCATNATAGANATTGCTATAGGAAGNGGACTAGCTTCTTCTTCAGGNACTTCATATATATCAGATANTGGNGTNTNTCCTGAATATTCAATGACTACTGCTTATATTTCTGGNGGATTNTATTACAANCTACCATTAGACAAATTNTTNCAAAAGNTTGATATGGGTAATTTGAATTTTGATATAAGTAATTTATCTATTTCCTTATATACAGAAGGAATAGAAATATTTGGAGCTCCAGCTGAAGANGGTACAAGCGATTTGATTAGTNTAGGGGCTTCACTAGCATATCCAATATTATTTTAAATTTTNAAATCAATANAANTNAANAANGGNCAATTAAATAATTGGCCTTTTTTATTTATTATAAATATNCCACATACTTGAAATTATTTCTTCTATAGAATATTGAGGAGTCCAATTGAGCTCTAATTTTGCTTTATCAAATTTAGAGATTAATATATCNGGNTCNCCCTNCCTTCTATCTGAAAAATTANATATAATTCTATTTTTAATAATTTTTTCAACTATTNTAACTATATCTAATANNGANTANCCCACTCCATTAGATAAATTAAGGATTNNGCTCTTATTATNATCTAAGTATTCAAGAGCTTTAATATGNGCATCTGCCAAATCTAATACATGNATATAATCTCTTATACATGTNCCATCTTCTGTATTATAGTTATTNCCAAAAATTTCAAGTTTTGAACGNACACTAGTNGCAACTTCCATAATAATAGGNAGTAAATTCCTGGGNTTTTTTTCTTTACAANATATTANATCTTCTTTNTNAGAGTAACCTGCAGCATTAAAATATCGTAGAGATATAAATCTTAATGAGCTAACCTTAGAAATCCAATCTAAATAATTTTCTATATATAATTTTGTATATCCATAATGATTCAAAGGNNANGTAGGATGATTTTCATCNATGGGATTATATTTAGGCTNACCATANACTGCAGCTGTNGATGAAAAAATAAATTTATTAACTTTAAATTTTATAGCTGTAGATATAAGGTTAAGAGAGCCAATAATATTATTTTCCGTATACTTATTTATTTTTTTTGTAGACTCTTCTACATCCTTAAAAGCAGCCATATGTATCACAGAATCTATTTTGTGATTTNANAAGATCGAATTCAAATCAGCTCTAGANCTTATATCACCATTAATAAATTTTGATTTATGATTTAAATTTCTTTTATATCCATTTGAAAGATTATCTAAAACAATAACATTATGATTAGACTCACATAATAAATCAACAATATGTGCTCCTATATACCCCGCACCNCCTGTAACTAATACTTTACTCAGAAGNTTTAACTCCAATTTGAAAATATTTAAANCCCAAAGAATTCANTTTTTTATTATTGTAGATATTTCTCCCATCAAAAATGACAGGTCTATTCATAAGTTTCTTTATTTTATCCATATCTGGGCTTCTAAACTCTTTCCATTCAGTTAATAATAACAATGCATCTGAATTCAATAAAGGCTTATATCTANTATTGAAAAANTTAACTTTATTATTATTTTTGTAATATTCCTTAGCATTATCCATTCCCTTTGGATCATAAATATGAATATTAATATTATTATTTAATAGTTTATCAATAATCTTAATTGCTTGNGACTCTCTAATATCATCAGTCCCAGGCTTAAATGTGACCCCCCAAACAGCTATATTCATTCTATCGTAATCTGTTTTACTAAAAAAACTNAATATTCTTGAAGTNAAATTTTTCCANTGTTTTTTATTAGTTTCTAATGTNGCTTTAGACATTAATGAAGTCAANCCTACTTCTTCAAACTGTTTTTCTAATGAACTCACATCTTTAGGGAAGCAAGAACCTCCAAAACCAATNCTTGGGTATATGAANTNATAACCAATCCTCCTATCACTTCCAATGCCTTTCCTNACATCATTTATATTTGCNCCAATCTTTTCACATAATTGACTAATATCATTAATGAATGATATTTTCATGGCAAGCATAGCATTCGCTGCATACTTTGTTAATTCAGAACTAANTATATCTAAAAAAATTAATTTCTCATGATTCATTGAAAATGGCCTATATAAATCTCTAAATATCTCTTTTAAATTTTCATTTTCTAACCCTATAATAATTCTATCTGGAGACATNAAATCATCTACAGCCTTCCCTTCCTTTANAAACTCAGGGTTATTAGCAATATCAAATTCAATTTTTAGACCTCTATTCTTAATTTCTTCTTCTATTTTCTTTTTAATTAAGGATGTTGTACCAGCAGGAACTGTTGACTTTATAACTATGATTTTATATTCTTTAATGTATTTTCCTATATCGCTAGCTGCTTTAAGAATATANTCTAATTTACTACTACCATCATTNTTCATAGGCGTACTAACAGCCAAAAAAATAATTTCAGCTTCATCAATAACCTTTTCCACATTATCCGTAAATAATAAATTTCCTTCATTTGATGCCTTACTAATAATATCATCTAGTTTTTGTTCAAAAATCGGGATTTTACCTTTTTTAAGATTATCAATCTTTTTTTTATCTATATCAAGACAATAAACCTTATTGCCCATATAAGAAAAACATGCTCCAGTCACAAGACCAACATACCCCGTTCCAATCATAGTAATTTTCATTTATAACATCTCCAATTTATAATTCATATACAACTCTAATATTATGATTAACAATATTACTTGTTTCAAAAAAATCAATTTGATTAGACTCCAATGTATATAAAAATTGATAAAAAAATCTAACTTTCTCATAGACTAAACATGATATAGCCCCAGATAAATTTATGCTATACAAAATAGGAGTTAGTGGAAAACTATTTTTTTCTGCTTCAAAAATCCTAAATAAATTAGAGTTTCCTTCTTTATTAAATTTTATCTGAAAATTATATATCGTAGGAAGTTTCCCAATATATGTGCTAGTCAATTTCATTGATTCATAGCTATTTTGGGAATAGCCAATTCCCTTTAGCTGATAAAAATAATTTTCAAAGTTCCTAAAGCTAATATAAGTATCATTACTAATTCTAGTATAGGTCAAGGTATTTAAAGTTTGATTACAGATAAAGTCAATAAAAGAATATTTAACAATGACACCTAAACGATCAGGGTTTTTATCTCTTTCATCTGGCTCATCATTATTAACTATAAAATCATCAACTAAAAAATCTAAATACAACATACTTTTATCTGTAATTTTATAAGAAAATAATAATTGCCAAAAACCATTCATTTGCACCCTACTATTCCTTTGATCTGAATAATAGAAATTAATTGGATTGATATATAATCCTTCAAAAGTTTGGTTTTGACCACCATAAACAATTGACTGAGATAGCCCTAATTGGATTTTTCTTGATAATTTTAAATCAAGATGCTGAAAACTAAAAAATCTTTTTGTTGTCATGATGCTATCTAATGGAATTAATATCCCTTCAGAATCTATAGAATCTTCATAATCATTTAATCTTGAAACGTAAAAAGAATAGTTTGTCTTATTTCCTGATAATGAAAAGCCATAATGATCGAAAGGAAAAGAATTATTGGAGAAAATCAAACTATACTCATTTAATATACCATAGTTCCTACTTAATCTTCCTGCAAAAAACTCTAAATTATTAAATTTAGATAATAAATATGCTTCTCTTACATAGCCTGTTAATATTTCATTTTTATCACCATGAAAACTATCATCATTAATTAGTCTTTTATCAAAATCAACACCAATTTTCAAAGTAGTATTATCAATTTTAATTATAGAAGATATATCTAAGTAAGGAGATAATGAAACTTGTTCTCCATTACTTGAAAAACCAGGATTGATTCTGAAACTTAATTCGCTATTTAGTTTAGTTTTTTGATGAAAATTAAAATAATTTTCAGTGCTAATTTTATTTATTTCATTATATGTATAGGGCTGTTTAAATATAAAAATATCATCAAATGACTTATTTTTTATTATTTGATATTCAAGAACATAATACTCATTAGAGTTATTCTCAAATGGAAGATACATATCTAGGCTTGATGCAAATACGGTAGACATTATTATTAAATAATATCTAAATAAGCCTTTTTTATTTATGTTTACTCTAATGACTCCGCGCTCCTTTTAAAAATATATTTATCATCGCTTTAAAAAAATATTTAATATCTGTTCTAATAGGTGATTTTAATTTTTGATTTAAATATTCTTCTTCGCTATTCAATATGGCATCAAAATTTTCAGGTAAATCAGCATAATAAGGTGGAATTAGTCCTGGCTTGACTTTAATACGTAATTTTTGAAGATGCTCTGGATATGTAGAAAAATATTTTTCACTTAAAGGCCTAACTCCTATTAAATTCAATTCTCCTTTAAAAAAATTAATAAACATAGGGATTTCATCAATCCAAAATTTTCTAAATATTTTCCCCCATGTTGTAACTCTATAATCATTAAAAAATTTCCCACTATCAGATAAATTGTTTTCATCCATTATTAATTTTTGACAGTACTCTGAATATGGATACATTGTCCTAATTTTATATACTTTTATTATTTTTCCTTTATAACCAATTCTATTCATTTTAAATATAGGTCCATAGGATGGATCCATATTAAATTCCGGATCTTTATCTTTTTTTGAAATTACATATAGTAATCCTTCTATCTCGAAATATTCTAAAATTTCAAACCCACAAGATATTAATCTGCCTAATATTTCAGGCTTTGACATCACCCTATTATGACCTTGGGTTGCAAAAAAATAAAATTTTCTTATAATAGGTAGCTTAGGGAGTACTCTTTTATAAAAGAAATCAATGATTCGTAAAATAGTTTTAAAGCCTATAGGTACTTTATTTCTAATTCGTGCTCTTCTACTTTCTAAAGTTTCTCCACACGACAAATAGATGTTTCCATTATTTAGTTTTTTGTTTACTATTTCATGAAATTTATTAACTCTTCTTATGTTATTAACTTTTTCAAAATTAAAAATATATTGCATGTTTTCATTATCTATATTTAGGATATTTGAAGACTCTTTAGTTATTAAACTATAACCTTGAATATTTTCAAAATCACAATACTTCTTTATTTTATCATTTATTTTATCATTATAGTTAATAATTTTATCCATAGATATTATGAGTAATCTAATATTTCTTTTAAGCAACGATAGGCAGTTTTTCCATCCCACAACTCAGGTCGACAAGATGCATGCTTAATATTAATTATTTTATCATATCCATTTTGTATGTTTTTCACGTTATTACCAACTAACAGAGAAACCCCACCATTATCTAATAAGGTGATTGGCCTCTCAGTATTCTCTCTTAGTGTAATGCATGGAGTCCCTAAAACTGTACACTCTTCTTGTAGGCCCCCGCTATCTGTGAACATTATTTTACATTCTTTATTTAGCCTTAACATATCATGATAATTAAGAGGATGTAATAAAATTATTTTTTCACTATTTAATATTCTAACCCATAAATTAAAATCTTTGAGTTGTTTTTCCGTTCTTGGATGAACTGGCCAAATAATAGGGAAATCTACCATGCTATCATTCAACAACAACTCTATGATTGGCTCTAAAACTAATCTAGAATCTACATTTGAAGGTCTATGCATTGTTATTAAAGCAAAATAATCTAAATCCTTGAAATTAGTATCTATTTGATTTTCTAAAAGGTTTTCTGCAATTATATTTTGGACATTTATTGTTCGAATTTTCTCAATATTATTTTCTAGGGTATCTATCATAATATTCCCAACAAACTTTATCTTAGAACTAGAAATACCTTCTTTTATTAGATTATCAGAAGATATTCTATCAGGTGTCAATAAAAGATCAGATAGACGATCAGTAACTAAACGATTAATCTCTTCTGGCATAGTTTTATCTTTAGAACGAAGTCCAGCTTCAATATGACATACTTTAATATTTAATTTTTTAGCTACAATAGAACAAGCCAATGTTGCATTAACATCACCAACTACAACAACCCAATCAGGATTTTCTTTTTTAAGAACTTTCTCAAACTTAATCATAGTCATACCAATCTGTTCAGCATGTGTCCCAGATCCTATCTCTAAGTTGATATCTGCAAAAGGAATCTCTAAAGTTTCAAAAAAAGAACGTGACATTCTATCATCATAATGCTGCCCTGTATGTATTAGTTTATGATTAATATAGTGATGTTTATTTATTTCCTTAATAAAAGGAGAAATCTTCATAAAATTAGGACGAGCTCCAACTACAGAAATTATCTTCATATAATAAATTTTATTTTCATACGATAAATTAAGCTAATTTAATTTAAAAAATAGAATAATTCTCTATAAGGTCTACAGAAAATTGAACTAAATCTGTTTTATCCTTAAATAATTTATTTTTTTTATCTCTCCATGAAGATTTTATATTTTGATTTGACATTACTTCTCTAATAATTGGAAATATATCTTCATAATCTTTAGGCTTAACACCCCAGCCTAATTTATATTTTTTTTCTAAATCATCAAGATATTTTATCTTACCAACAAAATCATTGACTCTTATAAATGGCACACCTAATATTCCAGCTTCAGCGCACATTGTTTGACTATCTCCAATAAATATATCAGAAAATGCCATTAAATCATGAAGTTTATTCTTTGGAATATTAATTTTATGCGAAATTAAATCCGTTGGCAACTCATCCTCAGAACTAATATAAATTTTTCCTAATGGTTTTAATGAATTTATTATTTTATTTAAAAGATCTCTTGTTATCCCTTTATGTTTTCCTTCTATATCATGTCCAGATGTTAAACTAACCAAACGAATAATAAAATATCTGTCAGAATTTGATATCCCAATCTCCTTCTTAACATTTTCATCTGGCTTAAAATATTTTGGATTAAGATATGCCATTTTTTGGATACCATTGTATGATTTTTTTTTATAACTATAGTTCCCTACTGAAGTATACTCCGGAGCAACAATTAAAGAAGCAAATGGATAAGCTGTTTTACAAAATAATTTATTTATCTCGTAATCATCCTCATTATATACTATAGATGGTATTTTCATTATTTTTCCAATATGAGTTATAGATATATCTGTTCCAATCATAATATTAGGTCTAAATGATTTACAATATTTAAATAATGAAATATTTTGCCTAACTAATTCCAATCCAAGTTTTGATAAAATTGAGAAAATGTTTTTTTTTCTTTTTTCTCTATCGAGTAGTTTGACGTATTCAACTTTTTCTAGATCTAATAAAGTTTTTAATACATCTTTATTTTTAATAACAATCTTAATATCGTGATTATTATTTTTTAATGATTTAATAATAAATTTAAATAAATAGTAATGAGCTGGATGATTTAAAGCGAATAAGATTTTCATTTATTAAAAATTTCAATTATTTCATCCTTAGAAGGATAGTTTAAAAGGACAGCATTATGAGGGCCATGATATACAAACATAGAACCTGCAGCTACAGCAGAAGCATATGAATATTTAATGGCCATTGTAAAATCCTCATAATTACCAGCTCCCCCAGCAGCTACTACTGGAATAGATACGTTTGTAGATACTTGACTTATTAAATCAAAATCATACCCCTTCATTGTACCATCATTATCAACTGAATTGATAAGAATTTCGCCAGCCCCATTTTCTTCAACTAATTTAGAAAATTCAACCGGACATATTTTCATAGATTTCTTACTAGATTTTTTATAAATATATCTTTTCCCAAGAAAACTTTTTTTTACATCTATCGATACCACTATTGTTGATGATCCGAATGAATCAGAAGCCTCTTTGATAAAATTTGGATTTTCTATTGCATGAGAATTAATAATTACTTTCTCAGCTCCCAAATTAATAATTTCTTTTATATCCGTTAAAGATTTAATTCCTCCACCTACAGAAAATGGCATATTAGCTTCATCTGCAACCTTTTGTATAAGATTCTTAGAGATAGATCTCTTTTCTTTAGTCGCAAGTATATCTAAAAAGACTAATTCATCTGCTTTAAGATCATTAAAAATTTTAACTGCATTAATAGGATCGCCAATATAATTAGACTTATTAAATCGTATTGTTTTTACAATACCATTATTTTCAAGAAGAAGAATTGGAATAACTCTAGGTCTATACATTTAATTTAACCTATCTTGGTTTTTAAGAAATTTTCTAGCAGGATTTCGCCCCAATCATGACTTTTTTCAGGATGGAACTGCGTACCAAATATATTATTTTGATGAATTGCAGATACAAACTCTCCATCGTAATCTGTAATGGATAAGATATCATCCAAATTATTACACTTCATATGAAAAGAATGAGTAAAATAAAACATAGAATCATTAGATAGATGTTGAATCAAAGGAGACTCCTTTTTAAATATCAATGTATTCCAACCCATATGCGGTACTTTATATTTAAGCTCATCCTTTGTTTTTAATTTTAGAATATCTGCATCAATCCACCCTAAACCTTCTATATCACCTTCAAAACTATATTTTGCCATTAATTGCATGCCAAGACAAATACCTAGAATTGGAGTTCCATCATTTAAAACTTTTTCATTCATAATATCCCAAATTTTTTTTTCTTTTAGGTTCTTAACTCCCATCCTGAAATGTCCAACCCCTGGTAATATCAGCTTATCTGCCGATTTAATCTCTTTTAAATTATCAGAGATTTCAGCAAATAAACCTATTTTTGATATTTTTTTTTGCACAGACCTTAAGTTGCCCATGCCATAGTCAATAATTATTATTTTATCTAGCATATTTTAAATATAGTATCTTAGGAATGATATTCATTTTACATGCAAACTTTATAGGAAACTTCAACATCTTAATCATAGGTAATAAAGTTTTATAATCGTTATGAGATTTTATCGGAGATGACATAATTTTTTCCCATTCATTTTTTGAAATATCAAGTTTATTAATTGCATAGTCTACGGTTTTTTGATCAAATTTATACGGACTTGAATTTATTTCGTTTAAAGCATCCTCCCTTTTAATTTGGTTAGAACGAATCAATGCTGATAATTCTGTTTTTCTTTTATCAATATTAAATTTCTTAGGTAAATAATATGACTGAAAAAATTTAGTATAATGGTTTTCATGATGATGCCCTCCATAATATTTCCAATCTAATTTTTCTTTTAGAATTACATCAACTTTATTTTTATTATAATCTATATATTCCATCAATCTTAGTTCTCTAATTCCCTTAATCCATAAATAATATTGTAATTTTAAAAAAGTCATATGTGGAAAACTTTTATTTTTTTTAATTCTTCCAAATTTTTTATGGACATCTTTTACATACAACGGGTCCATATACGTCCAACTTATTGGAGAAGTTCCTTCAGTTCTAAATGAATGTCCATTTAAAATATATTTAATACCTTTCTTATTTGCGACATTATAAAGAACAGAATAGATGGCATAATCTGTCGGAATATCAGCATCTGGTGTTGATGATTTTAAAAATGAAACTTGCAAATCTTTAAACTCTTCCCAATCAGCAACGATAGTATATAAATCTACATCTAATTTTTGACAGGCATTTTTAATATTGCTTACTGATATATCTGAATTCCAACCATTATCAAAATGTACAGCTAAAGGATTTAAACCTAAATCTTTTGCTGTTAATAAAGTAAAAGTACTATCTCTTCCACCACTAACTCCAACAATACAATCATATTTTTTCCTTTTATTACTATTTTTTATTTTATTTATGATTTTATCTAATTTATTATCTAAATCAGGCCCAAGAGGAAACGATTGTTCAAGTTCATCATGAATTTTACAATACTTACATTCACCCAAATGGTCAAACCAGATATCCTTTACTGTTGTATCCAGTATACATCTTGAACATAATCTATTTTTCATAATTTTATCATGATTTAAAATATTTAATTTTACCATTATCTGATGTTTCAAATTTATCTGTATACACTAATTCAAAAGATACTTCTTTTCCTAACTGTTTATCTAATGTTGATGTAATTATTTTTTCATGGCTTTTATTATAGCCTGGTAGTTTTTTGATTTTACATATAATAGAAAGGCCGCTACTCTTTTCAATCTGATAATATTCAATAGGTAAATCTTTAAACAGTATAGTGAATCCTGGACCAGTAATAACTGTACCGTTATCAAACTCAATAACATCTGATGATCTTCCTAAAACCTGATTAATTACTTGTCCATTATAATTAAACGCTTCATTCTTATCATTTAAAACCTGAATTTCATCTCCAATTAAATAGTTAATAAAAGGCATAGAATAATTTAATAAATCTGTTGATAAAATTTCACCAATCGAATTCTTATTAATATTTTTTTGACTAATTACCACATTATAACCAACTTCAAAAAAACCCTTATCATGCTCAAACCCTGTAACTCCTCCATCATTAACTCCATAACAATTTAAAATTGTACAATTAAATGCTTTATTAATGGCTCCTCTAAATTCATCAGTTAATATTTCCGAAGTTGGCATACATGCATTAATATTTAACCTTATTGAATTTTTATTAACATATTTAGCTAGCATATAGATTGATGAAGCATAACCATATAAATATAAAATCTTTTTATTTTTAATTATAGTAACATATTTCTCACAAACTTCATCTGACATATTAATGCCATTTAAGCCAACTTTATTCTTTATTTTATAATATATATAATGTTTTATAGATGGTTTATCAGATATATATAAAGAAGTACTACCTAAAGCTACATATTTATCACCTAAACTATATCCAGTTTTTTCCCAATTATAAATATTATTAGCAGTTGTAAAACTCCAAGACCTATTATCAAGCAAATAAACTAGAGGGTCTCCACTTGATCCTCCAGTAGCATTTTCTTTAAAAGAAATTGATTTAATATTTTTAGGTATTAGTTTTATATAGTTTTTTCTAATTAAATCTTTTGTTAGAATTGGCAATTTATTTAAATCATTTATAGACTGTATATCAGATGGTTTTATATTCAGCGAGTCAAATAAATCTTTATAGTATTCAGTATTTACATAAGCATGATTGATGAGTTCTTTTAATTTCTTATTTTGCCATAATAAAATCTTATCTTTATTAAGTTTACTTAGATAATTAATTTGATTCAAACTTTTTGATATGCTTGTATGCATCAAAATATCAGCAAAAGGAAATATAATTTCTTTTAAAATTATATTTTTAAATATCATTTTTCATAGATCCTGTATATATATCGCATAATCTTTGTATTTGAATTTTATGATTAAAATTATCTTTAATATGCAAACAAGCATGTTCTCCCATATTTTTTAATAATTTTCTATCATTGTAAAGTAGATTCATCTTAATAGATATACCTTCAACATCTCTTTCTTTAACTAAAAACCCAGTCTTATTATTTACAACAACTTCAGGGATACCAGCATGTATAGTTGATATACACGCTTTACCACAAGCTTGAGCCTCCATTAATACAACTGGAGTCCCTTCCTTTGATTTTAACTTATTTGTAAAACTAGTTAATAAAAAAACATCACATTTTCTAATATGATTCAATACTGTTCTTCGTGGGTTTTTTGATTTGAAATTATTTATAAATTTAACCTTATTATGAAGATTTAACTTTCTACATAAATTTATCAATTTATTACGATATGGTCCATCTCCTAATATAATTAACTCCATATTACTATTATGAATTAAATTAAATGCATTAATCGTATCTTGAACACCCTTCCCTTCATCTAATCTAGCTACAACTAAAAAAGTAAACTTTCTATTATTTTGATTTAAAGATGGATTAAATTTATTAAGATCAATACCCAAATGATGAATAACAATCTTTTCACTAGGGAAACCTATATTTATCAAGTCTTTTTTCATGTCTTTACTTAATGCTAAAAAAATATCACCATTTTCAATTAAAGGACGATAGTAAGGCTTGAAAAGCTTAGAAAGCCTACCTGAATCATACCCATAAAAGGATGTAATTAATGGGACTTTGATTCTATTTTTCAAACGTAATGCTCCAATACCATTCTGTCCAAAATGTGCGTGAATCAGAGATATAGAATCCGGTTCAACAATACATGAGTCTATAGCTTTTGATAAGTTTTTAAAATTTAAAGATAAAAATTTATTATTTGGGATTTTAAAATATGGAGGCCTTACAACTGCTGTACCTTTATAATTAATTACATCTTTACTGTATTGAGGATATAGATAATATCGGTTAAAAGATCTTATAAATGATGGGATATAAGGAGTTGGAGAAACTACCAATGTTTTAAGATTAAGTTGATTTAAACTTTTAACTTGGTCATATACCCATGGTGATGATGCTGGATTCTCATCACTTGGATAATAATCTCTAATATGGAGTATCTTTCTAATATTATTTATTAATCTTAAAAATGTTATCTAATTCCAGATTAGGTGAGAACCCTAGTTCCATTCTAATTTTACGATTATTCCCCACCATCTCCCAAACCTCATTTTTCCTATATGGTAAAGCTCCAAAATTAATTTTAGATTTACTATTAATATTATTATGAAGATATAACGCAATATCTTTTATTTTATTGCCTTTACCACTACATAAATTAAATATTTTGTTAAATGCCTTCTTATTAGTTGCTAACAACATTCCATCAATAACATCGTTAATATTTAGATAATCTCTTCGTTGTTCTCCAAGTGTCATATCAAAATCTTTATCATTTAGAAGTTTATTAATTAATTCAGTTAAAAAGAAATCCTCAGACATTTCTAATCCAAAAAAATTAAATAAACGAAGTATAGTAAAATTTTTTGAATATGTTTTCGAGTATACTTCTATTGCTTTTTCTGCACAATATTTTGAAAGTGAATAAGGAGAATTAGGTACTATACTATCATCTTCTACAAGCAATGTATTATTACCAGATTTTACTTCATATACTTCGCTAGTACTGCTAAAAATAAAATTTTCGTAATTACAAGATTGTAGAGAGTTTAGTAGATTTATAGTACCTTTAAAATTAACTTCAATTAATTTATCTACTTCAAAAAAATCTCTACTTCTATCTAATAATGCTGCTAGATGAAATATAATTGAAGGGTTAATTTCTGATATTGCTTCATTTAGTTTATTTTGATCTAATAAATTAACATTAAAACTTGAAATATTAGGATTATTAATATTATGATCTATATCAATCGAAAATACTGTCGCATTTAAGGATATTAATCTATCTATAATCTTGCTACCAAGATATCCATTTCCTCCTGTAACAAGAATTTTTTTTTCTTTAAAATTTATTTTGTCCATATTAAAAATTTTCTCTTTGCATCTGCAATAAATTGGTCTAAATCCTTATTAGTGTTTATTTTATCATATTCATAATAATCTTTATACCAATTTATTGTTTTGTCAAGTGCTTGGTTTATTCCCCATACAGGTTTCCACTTTAATAAATTATTAGCTTTAGAGCAATCCAACATTAATAAATTTGCTTCATGATAGTGAGTATCTTTTTTTTCTATTTTAAAATTAATTCTTTCCCAAAATTTACTTGCTCTATTAACTATTTCTTTAACACTGAGATTATCATCAGCATAAGGTCCAAAATTCCAGCCCTCATTATAGTCATACTTTTCATATAACCGCCATCCTAAAGTTAAATATCCGCTTAACGGTTCAAGGACATGCTGCCATGGACGAGTCGCTATAGGATTTCTAATATATGTCACTTCTTTTGTAGATGCTGATTTAACTAAATCAGGGATTATTCTATCAGAAGCCCAATCTCCACCACCTATAACATTTCCAGCCCTAGCGCTTGCAAGAGATTTATTTAATGTTTTATAGAAGCTATTCTGATATGATGATGTTATTAATTCAGAACAACCTTTTGATGAGCTGTATGGGTCATGCCCACCCATCCTATCACTTTCATTATAACCTCTAGATATTTCTTTATTTTCATAGCACTTATCACTAGTAACATTTATTACCACTTCAACAGATTTACATTTTCTTGATAATTCTAAAATATTTGAAGTCCCAATTATATTTGTTTGAATTGTTTCTAATGGAGCATCATAAGAATAACGTACCAATGCTTGAGCTGCTAGATGAAAAACAATATTAGGTTTATATTTATTAAATACTTTCTCTAAATGATTTAAATCTCTAATATCTCCTATAATAGAAGTGTAATCAGATTGTAATAGCTCAAAATGGTTAGGGGTAGATTGAGATTTGAGTGAATATCCAATAACTTGGGCGCCCATTCTATTTAACCAGTGCGCAAGCCATGAGCCTTTAAAACCAGTATGACCTGTAACCAAGCATACTTTATCTTTATAAATATCATTAAATAACATTCTTATTTTCTCTTTTATTAATTTATTTCCTTAATAATACGCATGTAACCTCATATGGCTTATTAAAATATTTTAATTTAGGGATAACAACTGTTCTCCATTTATTAAATTTGTAAAATGGAGTTAATATTCGAAATAGTGTAAATAGAAAAAAATTAAAATTTAAAGTCAGATAATATTTATATGTATAATCTTGAATAATATCAGAATCAATTATATCATAGGTATTAAAAAAATTTAGTAGTTCTTTTGGTTTTGGTCTAAACATATTATCAATTGGATCTAAATGCTTAGGGTATTTATATGGTCCAGTAAAAATTATATATGATTTTTTTGGAAGAATTTCATTAACTGCATCGCATATTGCTTTAATATTAGTAACATGCTCCAATATATTAGATAAAAAAACTAATTGAAAATTGTATTTAGATAGCTTTTCCTGTATTTCTTCTTTAGTAATATCTGCTACTATATCAATCAAATCTCCTTCTTTAATATCAAGATTGATAATATCATATCCTTTATCTGAACAAGGATTTAAAACATTATTCTTAATATGAGATTGGTTTATTAGATATCCAGAATCTTGAGAGCCAATATTTAAAATTTTTGCTCCTCTTGGAAGATTTAATTTATTTATTATATCTTTAATCCATAGAGACTCATTTATGAGCATGTTATCATTTCTCCCAAACCTTCCATTTTGATTTATTATTGTTCCATAATTGATTTAGAGTATTGCAATCTCTTAATGTATCCATTGGTTTCCAAAATCCATTATGTTTATACGAGAATAACTCTCCATCATTAGCAAGATTTTCAAGGGGCTGCCTCTCAAAAATCATCTCATCTCCACCTAGATAATCAAATATTTTAGTTTCACAAACAAAGAAACCACCATTAATCCAATTACTATCACTCTTTGGCTTTTCTCTAAAAGAAGTTATTTGAAGAGAATTATTAATTTCTAAAGCTCCAAACCTTCCTTCAGGCTGAACTGCAGTCATCGTAATAGATTTTCCATGAGCTTCATGAGTTTTAATTAATGAATTAATATTTATATCTCCAACACCATCACCATAAGTCAACATAAACCTTTGATTATTAATATAATTTTGAGCTCTCTTAATTCTACCTCCAGTCATAGTATTTAATCCAGTATCAATTAAAGTAACCTTCCATGGTTCAGATGTATTATTTAGAATTTCAGTAGAATTGTTTTTTAAATCAATCGTGACATCACTTTGATGTAAATAATAATTAGAGAAGTATTCTTTAATGATATAGCCTTTATATCCTAGAAGAATAACAAAATCATTAAACCCAAAATGAGAGTAAATTTTCATAATATGCCATAGTATAGGTTTATTCCCTATAGGAACCATAGGTTTAGGGATGCTTTGAGTCTCTTCGCTTAATCTTGTTCCAAACCCACCTGCAAGAATTAGTACTTTCATATTACCTCTCTATTATTCTTTTATATTTTTTATAAAATTCATTAACCATCTTATCTATTGAAAATTTAGTTTTTATCTGATTATATGCATTAATACCAATTTCTTTGGCATGAATAGGATTATCTAATAAATATTTTATTGCGTGCATTAATGAAGTTGCATCATTAGAATCAATTAGTATACCTGAAACTTTATTTTCTATAAGTTCACTATTTCCCCCAACATTTGATGCTATAATAGGTTTTTTAAATGCCATAAATTCCATAATAGCATTTGAAATCCCTTCTCCTTTAGTCATTAAAACTCCTATATCTGAGATGTTTATTAAGGATTCTACGTCATCCCTATCTCCTAAAAATAATATTGACTTATTTTTATATTTTTTTTCTAAATCTTCCTTCAATATACCATCTCCAACACATAGAAAAATAATATTTTCATTTTTATTTTTATTTGCAGCTTCAAGAAAAACCTCATAATCTTTATCTGCACTAAATCTTGCTACCATTGTTATAATAATAGATTCTTCATGAAGATTTAATGAATTTTTAATAAAACTATAAGGCTTTATTCCATTTAATCTATCAAAATTAAATCCATTATGTATTACTTCGCTTTTATGCCTTGAAACATTGTATGCATTAAGTCCAGCATACGAATTAGATAATACCAAATCAGAGAATTTAAAACATATCTCTGAATAAAACCCATCCTTCGAAAACTTATTATAATTATTGGGGGTATCAGAAATTTTACTTGTAATTAATTTGATTGGACTAAACACAGAAATAGGGATTGCATGTAAAGTAGAAAAAGTATCCCAAGAATGAATTATATCAGGTGCATATGCTTTTGCGATTTTATAAAACTTATTTAAAGATGAAAAGAAATTCTTATTCTTTCTTATTAAAAATTTAATCTCTACATCTAAATCAAATATTTCTTTATAGTGGACATCTCTATCAAAACATATTACCATACAATCTATATCTTCAAATAAGTTTATCTTTTTAAGTAGTTCTACAAAACGACGTTGCTTGCCTCCAGATATTAGAGAGTCTATAGTAAATAAAATTTTCATTATAATTAACTTAATTACTTAATATTATACTTCTTATACCAATCAATAAATTTCTCTATACCTACATCCACATCTGTCTTTGGCTTGTAATTTAACATTTTCATTGATTTTTTAATTTCAGCCCAAGATTCTTTCACATCTCCTGGTTGCATAGGAAGAAAATTTATATCTGCTTTTTTATCTAAATACTGTTCTATATACTTAACAATATCCATAAGATTTTCACTCTTATTATTTCCTAAATTAAAAACCTCACATTGATAGTTTTTATCAATTGATGATTTTATACCACTAACAATATCATCAATATAGGTAAAGTCTCTTTTCATATCTCCATTATTATACACATCAATAGATTCACCTGAACAAATTTTGTTAGCAAATTTATACATTGCCATATCTGGCCTACCCCATGGACCGTATACAGTAAAAAATCTTAATCCTGTTGTATGCAAATTGAACAAATTTGAATATGAATAAGCAATAAGCTCATTAGATCTTTTAGAAGCTGCATATAATGATAATGGTTTATTTACTCTATCGGATACAGAAAATGGGATTTCTTTATTACCACCATAAACAGATGAGCTTGAAGCATAAATTAATCCTTTAATATTTTGTGTTTTGCATAATTCTATAATATTAAGGAATCCAACTATATTAGAATTCAAATAAGCAAATGGATGATCAATGCTATATCTTACTCCTGCTTGAGCTGCTAAATTAACTACTTTATCTGGCTGAAAATTTTTAAAAATATTAGATGTAGATTCAAAGTTAGATATATCAACTTGATTAAAATTAAAATTAGAATATTTTTTAAGGATATCAATTCTATCATTTTTCAGCTTCACATCATAATAATCATTAATATTATCAATTCCACAGACATTAAAATTATCTTTAAGTAAAGATTCTGCTAAATGAAATCCAATAAACCCTGCAGCTCCAGTAACTAAAATTTTATCTTTCATTAATTATTACCATTTTCAATAAAATCAATAACTTTTCTTGATAAAGTGATTGGTTCATGATGTTCAAGCAAATACTTTCTCATTAACTTAATATCAGGTTTATTATTGATACTTTTTTGTATACTTTCACATAAACCTAAATGAGTTTTACTCACATTTCCTAAATTATATTTATTAATAATTCCATCTGGGTCAGTTTTCTGTCTAGTTACTATTGGTGTTCCAACAGAAATAGATTCAAGAAACGTATTTGAGAAACCTTCATGATGAGAAGTATTCAATAAGCATAAAGCTTGACTTAAAAAATCTAACACCTTATTTCTATTTACCAGACCTACAAATTCTACATTTTCAAGTTTTCTTAATTGCTTTATTGCATATTTTGTTTTATCATCTATAGAAAGACTCTCATCACCTGCTACTTTAAATTTTATATTAGGTAACTTTTTCGCTATATCAAAAAGCCCCTCTAAATTTTTTTGTTTTTGGAATATACCTAACCAAGCGACATAAAATCTATCTTTAGTTGAAATAATTGCGTCGTTTATTAAGAATGGATTGTAAATTTTCATCAAATTTTTATTAGGATATTTTTCCCTGAATAGCTTTAACTGATATTCATTTTGACATAAAATCATTTTTATTGTTAATAAATATATTTTATATAAAATATATTTTGTTCTTGAAAACTTATTTTTTTTCTGTTTACCAATACTAAACTTTAATTTGATTCTATCATCGGCAATATTATCATTAGAAATTCTCTGAATAATTTTAATATTTAATAATTTTGAAATAACTCCTATATAAATGTTCGACCATTGAGGTTCACTTATATAAATAAAGGCTGGTTTATATTTTCTTAAAATTTTATAGTTGCAATAGATGTTTGATAGAAAAATAAACCCTTTAAATGAAAATTTATTACTAGTATCTATAATAGTATAATTAGTTCTATTTTTGACCTTAGCTGAAGATATTATAATTATTTTATATCCTAATTTTTCAAATCCATACATCCAATTTCGTGTTTGGACTGAAGCTCCTCCCGTAGAATAACTAATATTATTTAGTATATATGGAAGATTGTTATCTTGAATTATTATATTTTTCATTTAAGCTCAGGTTTTGTATATAAACTATGTATCCAAAAATAGCAAAATAAAATTCTGGTCTTCTAAAAATAAATAAAATAAAAATAAAAATTAGTATTACCCTAACTATAAGACTACTTGAAATCAAATTATACGATTTAGCAAAAAACTTATAAATCATATAGAAATAAATAATAAATAATATTACTCCTCCACTTGCTAATATTTGAGTATATTGAAAATTTGAACGACTAATGTTGAAAAAATGACCTGATGCCGCATTATTATATCCTACACCAATAATAGGACTAGTTAAAAAATTATTCCAAGAAGCAACAATTTGAAAAATTCTACCTTGACTGCTACTCTCTACTGACATAGGAGTTGAATATAATCTTTCAAAAACAAAAGACTGTTCAAGTAAATAATTTGTAATACTATTTTGTAAAAGAAATAAAGAAATGATTATAGAAAAGAAAATTATTTTACTAATCATACTCACTTTAAACCATTTATTTATTGAATAAATAAAAATACTTGAAAATAGTAATATCAAAGAGCCTCGTGAAGCATTAAGAAATATTATAGGTAAAAATAAGAATAGTAAATAAATATGATTATTTTTCAAAATAAATAATTTATATGGTTCTTTTATATATCTAAGCCAGTAAACTAATACTATTCCAAATACAGACATATCTGCTATAATATTTAAATTTTGTGTAGAATTTAGTCTTCCTGAGAATACATCATAACCATAAGCTACTTGTGCAACATTAACGAAACCAAGTAAATCAGCATATATAATTGATAAATTAATTATTAATAAGGTAATAGATCTCTTTATTGTAAATGATAGATATTGAGGTTCTAAATTAATTAATACAATATAAATTATATATATATATAGCCATCTATGAAATAAATCAATATTATGCCCGGGATTGTAATTTATCCCATATAAAAAAGTCTCCATAAAATAATGTGTAAATAAAAAAAAGGAAGTAATAAATAAATTATTTATTTGAATTTTATGATTATAATATCTCTTAATCAAAATAAGAGTTGCTGGTATAAATAAAAACCATAGCTTCTGAAATCTTAAATAAGGAATTCCCAGACTAAACAATAATTCACTAATCCAAAAATTTGTCCTTAATGCAAACATTAAAATCAAAGTAATGCATACCTTGATTTGTGTATTAAAATATAAATGATTATGTTTTTTTTCTATCAAAGAATCAATTCCTAATGAATCTAAAGTAAAAAGTTTTATAATAATATATTAAATAAGAAAAATGAACAAATCCATAGGCAGCAATATCAACTATAATAAAATTTTTAAGATTCAAAAGATTGTACATATTTAAAATTAGACAACTAACTATGAGAAGTATTCCACCTGTCAATTGAATAATTGGTTCAAAATTTAACTTATTGATTGTTGGTGATTTAATTACAAAAGCTATATATGAACTAATTAGCTTAATAGGAATGATAAAACTAAATAAAATAGTTATATTAATTGCATCTTCCCATTTTGGCAAAAAATTTAATACAATAAAATTTAATATAAATGGTAATAAGGCAATAAATCCAAATGAAATTAAAATTAATATAGAGGTTTCTTTAATAACTATTTTATGAGCCTCTACATAATTCGATTTAGCAAGTAAATTATATATTTCTAAACCTCTTACCTTTAATACAGAGCCAAGAAATATGGTGATAAAAATACTAATAACCATATCTGCAAAACCAAATAAACCCGTAGCAACCAACCCTAAATAACTAACAATAAGGATTCTTTCAGTATATCTAAAAAAACCAAATGCTAAAGTTCCAAATGTTAATGGAAAACCAACTTTTAATATTTCTTTTAAATCAATCCAATTAATTTTAAAAGAAAAAAATCTTCCAATCATATTATATGCATAAATAATAATAATTAAAGAAGAGACTATAGGAACAATTAAAACTGCATAAATATTAATAAAAGGGACTAAACAAATAACAAAAATTGAATTGAAAAATCCTTGAAATAATATTAATTGACTTAGTTTAGAGAAACTTTTATTTAACTGTAATTCTGTTTGAATAATACCAAATAGTTTAGCTGTAAACAATCCAATTGATGACAAAATAATAATTATAGATATAGTATTATCTTTAAAAAATAATGAACTAAGGATTCCAACTATAAAAAGAAGAAAACTAAGTAAAAGTTCTCCAGAATATCCATTATTTTTAATTTTTATAACTTCTACATCATCCCCTATAGATTTTGCTGTAAGAGCATTCCTAATAATTGTTGGCTTAAAACCTAAACTTCCAAACTTATTTAGCATTTTTATTAACTCAGCAGATTTAAGAATACCATATATTTCTGGATTAATATATTTTACAACAATAAAACTTTTTATCATTTGAATGGGATTAATTAAAATTTGGGTACCCACCATTGCAATAACATCATTAAAACTTTTGTTATTAAATTTATTAGTTATTTTATTTAAGTAGCTCATCATAAACTAAATTCATATTATTCAAATACTTATCTTTTGAAAATTTTTCTTCTATAGATTTCTTAGAATTGACTATAATTTCTCTTTTAAAATTATTATCTCTCATGCGGATTATAGCGCTAACCAACTCCTCATGATTTCCATACTCTACTAATATTCCATTTATATTATTACTAATAATTTCAGGAATTCCACCAATATCTGTTGCTATTACAGGTATACCAGAACACATGGATTCTAAAATAACTCTTCCGAAAGATTCATTTTTTGATGGAACTACAGTTATATCAATCTTTGATAAAAAATCAACTTTATTTTCAATATATCCTTTAAATTGAACAAAATTTTGCAATGACTTTTCTTTAACTATAAATTGTATTTTTTCTTTCTCTGGTCCGTCTCCTGCTAATATTAATTTATAATTCTTATTATCCTTGATTAATTTTTCAAATGAATTAATTAAAAACTCATGCCCTTTTGCTTCTGTGAAATTTGCTAAAACTCCAATATTAACTACATCTGACTCTAATTTGCTATCTTGATATATAAAATCTTTCTCATCAATAAAATTATAGGCTACTTTTATATCTTTTTCAATTCCATTTTTTATCCAATATTTTTGACAAGCATTCGAATTTGCAATAAATATATCAACATTATTATTTGCAAATATTGCCATTTTTTCATTAAATCCAGATCCTCTAGTAGATCTTTGATGACTAATGATTTTTACATCTAGAGATTCCGCTGCAATAAGATAAACTAAATCTCTTAGTATCTGATTATTTAAATATATGATTTCAATTTTATTATCAATAATTATCTCTCTTATCATTCTAATTGTTGAATAATGAATAATTCTTAGGATAAACTTAAAGGGAAGCCATTTAATTCTATAAATCAATGAATGAATTTTTAATATAAAATAATTATTTAAGTCTTTTGAATAAATTCTATCTTTAATGGAATAGATAGGAATATCTAAATCATTCCAAAGCTTATTATATTTTGTTTTATTAAAACATGCAATATAGGGATTGATTTTACTACGATTGATAAATCTCAAATATTGATATAGACTCTCAAATGAGCCTCCACCTGAAATACCAGATTCAATAAATAAAATATTAATCACAATTCTCTTTAATTGTACTTATATAATATTCAGCCAAAATAGAATATATATTTTGAAACATATATATACTTAAAACTTTATGATAGCTAAACATTCCATACCATTGTAATGGATGTAGATAATAATCTAATAAATATTTTTTAATTTTATTCTTTATGCTAATTAATTTACGTCTCATCGTAATAATAATTCTTATTATATGAAATTTTTCTAGATATAATCTGAATTTATTTTTTTTATAAAATTGCTTTGTATTAGAAAAAATATCATAATTATCTATACTTTCAAGATATTCTTTATATAACTTTTTATTTATTTTTTTATCTAATGGAATTTCTCTCCAAAAATGAATTAATTCACTATCCCATAATGGTAAATACCAGTCATAATTAAAATAATCATATACTCTTAAAGAATGTAAAACATGCTTCTGCTGTCTTTCTTTCCAATCATACCAATCATATATAAAGGCTGGATTAATTTTCCTATCATACATTTTTTTTATTGAGCTATATATCTTGCTTTTAATGTGTTCTTGTGATTTAATAGGTATGCTCTTAAATTGGTTAACTCTAAAATGTTTTTGAATAATTAAATCAACTAATTGATCTTCGTTTATATGTTTATTTTCAAAGATTGGAAGTATATGCCCTCCCGCAATAAAATCTCCTGTATGGCCTGGAATAAAAATAGCATTATTATCAATTATATTATTTTTGATTAAATAATTAACAGCTGGGAAATCTTGGATATGAGGTAATGCCTGAAAATTATCTGCACTAAAAAAATAGTTTTTAAAATCAGAAGTTTTAAACACTTCATTCCAAATCTTATTAGAATATTCTACAAAAAACCATTTGAATCCTAATTTATCAGCAATTTTTTTACTGATTAAAGATTCTTTATTATTATTTTTACCATACGAAAAACAAATTACATTGGAGAAGCCATTCCTTTTTAACTCATGTACTATTAGTCTAGAATCTAAGCCTCCACTTAGAGGTACAATTATTTGTTTATTACTACAATATTTTTTTAATCTATAAAAAACTCTATCTACTATAGAATTATGACTGGATATTAATTTATTAATATTAGATTCATCAAATTGATTTGGGATATATTCAAAATAATTTTTTAATTCTAATAAATTATTTTTTTTATTATATGTTAAAATTTGTCCAGTACCAACCGATCTAATCCTATCTATTAAGGTATCATTCTCAGTAACAAAACCAGCTACTTTAAATTCATCTAAATTATTATCTATAAATTTATAATTATGGTAGATCTTTAAAATATTTTTAACTTTATCTGATACTATAAAGTAGTCATCATCTAAATAATAATATGCAATCATACTTCCTGATTTATCTGATATTATTTTAAGATTATCATCAATTATAACAATCGCTAGAAAAGAGCCATTTTCAGGAATGGAATTCAAGTTATTTTGAAGATAGCTAATAGCTTTACTACCTTCATATAAATCATCATTAATAAAAAAATGACCTCTAAAATAGAAACTACTTGAGCTATTCGTATGACAAGCAAACCTTTTACTAAGTTTAATTTTATATTTCATAATTGATTTTTTGATATACACATCTATTTTTGATATAAGTATCTATAGTATTTGGAAAATTTTTAATCCTATAATCAAAAAGATAGATGCTTTTCCCTGATATCAATGCCTCGCCAAAAGTTGTAGTCCCTGTATAATAAAAAGCATATGAATTAGAATAACTTAATGTATCCTTAAAAAAAGAATAATCAATATCAAAGCTATCATATATTTTATTTCGGCTTTGTTTGATTAGATTAAAAAACTTTCTAGTCTCAAATGTATTACCTGGATGAATCTTATAAATTACTTTAAAACCTTTTTTTTGAAGTTTTTTTATAATAGTTAATTCAATATAAAATTGGAGCGTTGGAAATACTGCAGTAGCAGATGAGAATGAATTATTTCTATAACGATTACCTATAAGTATTATAGTCTGAGAATCTATATCATTTTCAACTAAGTTTGATTGGAAAAAATTATCAAAACAAGATTTTTTCATACTTCTTATTTCAAATTTATTATTATTTGGAGGTGGAAAAGACTGAGTAATATCATTCATAATTTTGATACTTTTCTCATTATATTCATACCAATAATCACATAGAGATAAATCTAACCAGCTAGTTAAATCATTCAGATAATTAATTGGCTCTCCATGTTTAAATCCATGTATTTTACCTCCCAGTTTTCTAATAGCCACAGATAAAATTCTTGAATAATAATTATTATTACAACCTAAATATAAATTTATTTTCCTATCTCCTAATCCATCTATCACATTGATTAATGCATCGTTTGATCTAGTAAATAGATCAAGAGTATGGTTAAGTAAATATTTTTTTTGAATCAAATTTAATTCAACTCCAAAATTATTAGAGACATTGATTAAATCATCTAAAATTGATTTAACTAAACAATTAATTGCTTTATGATTTTTCTTATTTGATTTTAATCTAGAATTATAAAAATCAAAGAAACTCAATGAGCAAATTCGTCCATTATATTTTGATTTAATATGATTAAGAGTATTGATTGATCTTGATTCCATTAATATGAATATTTTATCTTTACCAAGCCTTGGAAGTGAAAAATTATTATCTATTATATTATTCTTAAATCTTCTCAAATAGGGTTTAAATCCTTTATTAGGATTAAAATCTAAATTTGGGAAGCTTATTATAGGCGAATTTGGAATTTGATTTTCAGCTAAAGATTGCATGTATACGTTATCTTTTGATATTAATGCATTACTACCAAATTCATCAATAATTTTTAAGCTATAAATTAAACTTGAGTACTCGACAAATATTTTATAATTAATTATTATTAGGTCACTAAAATGAGGGTTTTCTTTTATATGTTTGTTTAGGATATCCTTTATATCATTTTCTAGCTTTAAAAAATGATTCCATTTAATAGGCCAATCAAATGTTTTATACCAACTTTCTATACCTACTTTAAATATGCTTGATATATCTAAGGGGATGTCTTTATTATATTCCAATATAAAATAGTATCCATTTTTATTTTCAATATTTTATAGATAAAAAATTAAATTAAAGAAACTTTATTATCTTTTAATTGATATTCTTGACACTGACTTATTCCATTTTTATCAAACTCTAATTTATCGCCTTTTTTATTTACCCATCCTATGATTTTACCTGGATTCCCAATTACTAAACTAAAATCAGGGATATCTTTTGTGATAACTGAACCAGAACCAATTAGTGCATATTCCCCTATAGTAATACCACAAATAATTGTAGCGTTAGCACCAATGGAGGCTGATTTTTTAACTAGTGTTTTTAAATAAAATTCACTTCCTCTTTGAGGAAATTCAGAACGTGGAAGTTTTATATTTGTAAATACCATTGAAGGTCCGCAAAAGACATAATCTTCCAATGTCACACCTTCATAAACAGAAACATTATTTTGAATCTTCACATTACTACCAATCTTAACATTGCTCCCGATATTAACATTTTGTCCAATAGAACAATTATTTCCAATTTCTGAATTAGATTGGATGTGCGAAAAATGCCAAATTTTAGAGTCATCTCCTATTTTGACATTATTATCAATATAGCTTGATTCATGTATAAAAAAATTATTTTTCTTCATTGTTCATTTAGTATTTTAGATGCTAATTCTAATATCTTAATTATCTCATAGCCATTTTCAACATCTGACTTCTTGATTTTATTTATATTTAAATTATCAATAAAATATTTTAGTTCTTCTTTTAAAGGCTCTGTCTTCACATAAGGAATTTTTTCTGTAATGCCATCTTTTTTCTCAGGGATTTGGCCATTTAAAATAAATTTTTTATCATAAAATACTATATCTTTATTAATACTAGAATCTTCAAAACTCAACATACCATCAGATCCAATAATGACTAGACGATGTTCCTTAAAAGGGTGAAGCCAACTTAGATATATATGGGCTTTAATATTATTTTCATATGACAATGTAGTAATTGTTGTATCATGAATTTCTTGTTGAACATATGCAGCACCAGAACATGATATATCTATAGGATAAGAATTAATAAAATATTGTAAAATAGCAATATCATGAGGAGCAAAACTCCAAAAAACATTCTCTTCTGTTCGAATTTTTCCAAGATTTAATCTATTGCTATATATATATTGGAGCTTTCCAATTTTACCTATATCAATTAATTCTTTAATTTTAATAATAGCAGGATGAAACAATAATAAATGACCAACCATAGCATTTACATTATATTCATTTGCTAAAGTAACTATTTTCTTTGCATCATTTGAATTTAATGCCATCGGCTTTTCAATTAATATTGGATAACCCTTCTTGATTATAGCGCTTGCTACTTCAAGATGAGTTGAGGGGGGAGTAGCAACTATATATCCATCATAGTTTTTATTAAATGAATTTTCTAAATTTCTAAAAAAATCAACTTTAGGGTATTCATCTTTAATTTTCAATTCAATAGATTTAGAATAATCAACCACTCCACCTAAAGATTTTAGCTCATTTAATGTTCTAATATGATTGGCACCCCAGTATCCAGCACCAATAACACATATTTTTTTATTTTTATTCATGAAGCTTTTTATAATTGAGAAACCTCTAATCCCTTTAATTTAGGGAGAAAAGATTTTATGTCGAAGATGATTGTTTTTTTATGAGTAATAGAATCAAAGTCTATTTTTAAAAATTCATTATGAGAAACAGCTAAAATTATTGCATCATATTTACTTTTATAATAGTCATCTTTCATTTTTATTTTATATTCTTCTATAGATTCATCATCTGTTACCCATGGGTCATAAACATCAACTTCTACTTTATATTCCTTTAATTCAGAAATAACATCTACTACTTTGGTGTTACGTATATCTGGACAATTTTCTTTAAAAGTGAATCCTAATATTAAAACTTTAGATTCTTCTACTATAATAGATTTCGAAATCATTCTTTTCAAAACTCTTTGAGCAATATAACGCCCCATGCTATCATTCAATCTCCTTCCAGCTGAAATAATTTCAGGAGTATAGCCAGAAATATTAGATTTATATGTTAAATAGTAAGGATCAACCCCTATACAATGTCCACCTACCAGTCCTGGCCTGTATGGTATAAAATTCCATTTTGTCGAAGCTGCATCAATTACTTCATTTGTATTAAGATTTAACTTTTCAAAAATAACAGCAAGCTCATTTACAAATGCTATATTTAAATCTCGCTGTGTATTTTCTATTACTTTTGCCGCTTCAGCAACTTCTATGGATGAAACTGGATAAGTTTCTGCATCTGTTAATATTTTAGAATAAAGATTATCAATTAACTCTAATGAAAAATCATTAGATCCGCTTACAATCTTTGTGATTTTAGTTAAAGTATTTTTTTTATCACCTGGATTAATTCTTTCTGGACTGTATCCACAATAAAAATCTTGATTTAATTTTAATCCTGATTCTTTTTCTATGATAGGAATACAATCTTCCCTTGTGCAACCGGGGTAGACAGTAGATTCAAATATTATAATATCATTCTTTTTTATAACCTTCCCAATCGTTTTCGATGAGTTCTGCAATGCTTTAAGATTAGGTCTTTTTGAGCCATCTATAGGGGTTGGGACTGTAACTATATAGGTATTATAATTACTTATATCTTTAATAGAAGATGTATAACAAAGATTTGTAGAAACTAGCTGATTTTTATCTACTTCTCCTGTTTTATCATTATTGTTTTTTAAATTAGCTATTCTAATTTCATCAATATCAAATCCAATGGTTGGATAATATTTACTAAACTCAACAGCTAAGGGGAGTCCTACATATCCTAATCCTATTACACATATTTTATGATTCATGAGTTAGTTATCTGAGTTATAATAATATTGATAATAATTATAATAATAAGCGCTTCCATAAGAATCTAAATCACCAATAGCATTAAAAACGCATCCATTGATTTTAGAATTTACTTGATCTAGATTTTTAAGAACTCTTTCTAAAGCCCCTTTTTGGGTAACGCCAGGTCTACAGACCAAAATGAATTTATCAATGTGTTTTGATAAAATAAGAGCATCTGTAACCGCAACAATTGGAGGAGTATCAAAAAGGATAATATCATATTGCTCTTTCAAATTATCTATCATGGTTTTCATACTATCAGAATCTAATAATTCAGATGGATTAGGAGGAACTATACCTGATGGAATTATATGTAAATTTTCAATATCTGTTTCTTTTATAACTACTTCAAATTTTTCATCATTTATTAAATAATTAGTTAATCCAGGATTTTTTTCTACAGAAAATACCTTATTTATAACTGGTTTTCTTAAATCTGTATCTATAAGTAATGTTTTTTTACCTAAATTAGCATATGTAAGAGCTAAATTAGCTACTGTCGTTGTTTTTCCTTCTCCTGGTCCAGGACTAGAAACTAAAATCGTTTTATTTGTATTTGTATCTGAATACATTATACTAGTTCGAAGGGTTCTATAAGCTTCTGATATAGGTGATTTTGGGTCCTCAAGAGTAATCAGATGCCTCTCAATTTTATTTTCTTCTTTTAAAGTTTTTCTTATCTTCTTATGCTTCTTTCTATTTTTAATTGAGGGAATAATAGCTAAAACATTCAATCCATACTTTTCAAGATCTTCCAATGATTTAATAGATGTGTTAAATTGCTCAATAAAAAGTGCGATTGAAAAAGCAGCTATCAATCCAAGCATAATACATAGCATCATTTCTTTTCGCACTTTTGGTGATACTCTATTAATATTTGGATAGGCATAATCAACAACTTTAGCATCGCCAGTTTGAGATTCAAACATTATCTTAGACTCATCTAGCTTTTGCATCATTAATCTAAAAGTTTGTTCTGAAATATTTTTTATCCTCTCTAAGCGCATAAGTTCAATAGTTTCTTCTGGTAAATGGTTTAAAGCATTTTGTTTAATTAATAATTCTTCTTTAATATTCAAAATTCTCTCAGATATTATTTTTTGATTTGCATTCACTTCCCTTTTCAATTCTTTTAATTCAAGTTTTCTAGTGCTTGAAACTTCATTTTTAGCACTCTCTTCTTGCAAATAGCTATTCTTTAGATTAACAGCATCTTCATAGTTAATTTTCTCCTGTATAAGTTTCGACTCAATGTCTAAAAATTGCTCTAATAATAATTTAGATGTTTCTCCAATATTGTAGATTTCATTAGATATTTGAAAAGTCTTAATTTGATTCTCAATTTCCTCTAACTCTAATTCTTTCTTTTCAATTTGAGATTCTAAAAAAGTGATTGATTGATTAATTTCTTGGTTCGCCCATTTTTTTTCTTGATCAATATAGGCATCAATAAAAGTGTTTACTATTAAAGCTGCCTCTGTAGGAGATAGGCTATTTACAGATATATTTAATATATTTGTTTTACGAATATTTTCAATTTTAATTGACTGTCTTAATTTTTTTGCTAAATATAGAATTGTTGATTCTGAATTATAATTTAGACTAATATCCTCTTCTTTTGAATCTAAAACTCCTCCCAAAGTTGATAAATATTCAAATGCTTTTCTATAAAAGCCTTCCGGCTTATATACTTTATTTCCCAATGCATATAATTTCTCATTTTTTGAAATAGAAATTAAGTCCTTAATTGCTCTTTTACTAATAGTGCTGGATTTTAAAATTTCAATTTTATCTTCAATAATTTTATTTTCATGACTAAAATTGAAAACATCTGATTTATTGTTACTACTTTCAATTAAAATAGTTCCGGACGCATTATAAATTGGTTTTTTCTTAAGAATATAGGCGCAGCCAAATATCATTATTAGGCTGAAAACAGCCATCATTATTTTGATATTCCTCCTTATAAAGAACAGTAATTCTTTTATATTAAAATTTGTTTCAAGTTCGTTCATATATTAAAGTTAAATCAAAGATTATCTAGAGTAATTCCTAAAGTTATAATTGATAAGATAGTATTAATAATACTAGAATTCTTTGTTACATAATATGTCAAAGTAGGTTTTATAATTATAGTATCATACGGATGGAAATTATTATCAATGTGCTTCTCAAATTCATTAATATCTATAATTTTATTAACGTTATTGTTTTGATTTATCAATCTTATTTTTGAAAGGTTCGCCCCATCTAATGGCCCTCCTGCTATTGATAAAAGAGTTATGAGATCTACATCTTTATAAACTAAGTAAGGGCCTGGATTTTTTACATGCCCCCAGACATTAATATAAATTCTCTTAATTCCATCCTCACCAATAATATATTCTTCACCTGTAGGGATGCTATTAAAATCATACCCAAAAGATTGAGAAATCGAAAAAAATATAAATAATATGAATAATTTTATTTTTGCCACTTCAATTTTTCTCTTTGAGGCTTTTCTATTTCTAGAATATCTTTTTCTTTATATTTCAATGAATTATGAGTAGCATTTAAATCACGAATTAATTTTGATAATCCTGCAGGCTCTAAAGAAGCAGCATGATCCGTCCCTTTCCAGGTTCTTTCTTTTGTAAAATGACGCTCAATCCATTTTGCACCTAAAGTATAGGCTGCAATATCTACTGAAATGCCTAAGTGATGTCCAGAAAAACCTACTGATTTAACTTTATCTCCAAAATTATTAATAAGTTTTTTTATCTCTAAAAGACATAACTGATCAAATGGAACTGGATATCCTGATGTGCATGCATAAATGATAACTCTATTTTTCAAGATATCATCTTTATCAAAAAAGTTGATAATTTGACTAACCTCATCTTCAGTTGTCATTCCTAGTGAAATATGAATATCGCCATGATATTCATCCCTTAATACCTTGAGCATCTCAAAATGATTATTGCATGCCGAAGGAACCTTTATCATTTTAGGATTAATCGATACAATTTCTTTAGCAGATGTTACATCCCAAACAGATGTTGAGTATTCAATCCCAATTTTGTTACAATAATTCATAAGTTGAATATTCTGATCTAAATTAAATTCTAAAAATTCTCTATGTTCACCATATGTTGAACCATAAGAATTTTCAGGGTTAGGGTGCGGAGAATTATATTGCTTATCACTTAAAAGTTCTTTTGAATTTCTCTTTTGGAATTTAGCAACATCAGCTCCACATTGTTTTGCTAAATCAAGAAGTTCGAACGCAATATCCATACTACCCTTATGATTACATCCAATTTCAGCTATTATTTTTGGTTTTATATACAAGTTTACCATCCCCATTATTAGATTGCGCTAAATTTCTATATAATAATCATAAATACAAAGATAAAGTTTTACTTTAAGTAATTTCATATCAATCCTTTAAATATTAAAAAACCTGAATCCAAATCAACCTTTATTTGAGTCAACGCTCCTTTTCCTTCTATTAAAAGTTTAGAATTTTTCTTTAATTGGCTTACAATTTTATTATTATAAGATTCAATCAAATCATAAGCTTCTTTTAAGCAAAAATTTCGTTTAGTATCATTATGAGAATCTGAACCTATAATATGACAATATCCCTTAGATAGCATTTTATAAGCTATATTCTTTGTATGTTTACCAAAATGACCTATTATACTTCCAGCATCTATTTGAAGAATTACTCCCATATCAATACATTTTTGAAGATTATCAATATTTTCTTGAAAACATCTATATCGTTCAGGGTGAGCAAGAATTGGAGTAATTCCTTTTAATTGTAGATTAAAAAATGTATCTAAATAATTTTCTGGAACGATAACCATCGGGAATTCTACAAGCATATAATTATTAATAGTAAGCAGGGGGTTACTAATTAATTCACATAAGTTTGGGAGATAGTAAACTTCGGCGGCAAGTTTTATATTAATTTTAATATTCTGATTATCAGCTTCTTCTAGAACTATATCTCTTATTTTTTTTACATATTTATAATCTGTATTTTTATCTTCCATTTTAGGGTGTTGAAAATGAATTGTATTTACAATAGTTGTAATGCCCTGATTTTGAGCTGTTTTAAGCATATTTAATGTCATATCCATTGATTTGGAACCATCGTCAGCTCCAGGGAGTATATGATTATGAAAATCTATCATTATATAATCCTTACTTCATTGATTAAATCAATATTTAATTCTTCTTTAACAAGTTTTTGAGTATCTTTAATTAAATCAATAATATCTTCTCCAGAGGCATTTTTATTAATAATCCAATTATTATGTTTTTCAGAAAAAAAAGCTCCGTAATTTGGATTGAGTTGAGATCGAATATTTTTAATACATTTCCATGCTGGTATAGAAGAATTCATAAATGTGGAACCAAAACTATATCCTGATGGTTCTCTACTAATTTTCTCAGATATTCTAGCTTTTGTTTCAGCCTCTAAATTTTTTATATCTTTTACTTTATTTATAATACTAAAGGTTGCAGATAAAACAATATATCTATTAGGTTTCTTTTTAATAATAGAATTACGATACTCAAACAAACATTCTTCATTTTCTAAATTGACAATAATTCCTTTAAGAATATCAAAACAATTAATTCTAACACATACATCTTTTATCTCTTCACCAGGTCCTATTCCAGCATTTTGCGTAACTGCACCTCCTATACATGCAGGAATTAAATTAAAAAAAATATAATCACTACACCCAATTTTAATAAGCTCCCTTCCTGCAAGCTTAAGTGAATATGATGCACCTATTTTTACTTCTGTACAGTCATTATTTATTATAAAACTATTCCAGTTATCTGTTAATTTCAAAAAAAGAACATCATTATAGGAGGATTTTGAAAATAAAATATTTGAACCATTACCTAACACAACTATAGGTAGATTATTAATTTTACTAAAAGAAACAGCTTTCTCTAAATCAGAAATAGATTTTGGTTTACAATAATACTCGGCAAAAGATTGTGTTCTAATTGTAGAAAACTTTGTTAATTCTTGATTAATAATTTCCATTATTTATTAAATTTGGGATAACTAGTATCTTTATCATTTATAATGATTTCTTTTTCATTTAATTTCCATTTAATCTTTAAATTACAATCATTATAGTTAATCCCTGATTCAAAATCTTTATTATAACAGTTGTCAACTTTATACGTTACAATAGCTTTTTTACTTAAAACTAAAAATCCATGAGCAAATCCTTTTGGAATAAAAAGTACCCTATTATTTTTGGAACTAATATTATAAGACTCCCATCTTCCATAAGTATTAGATTCCTCTCTAATATCAACGATAACATCTTGAATCTCCCCTAAACTAACTCTAATTAATTTTGATTGTTCATAAGGTTTTTTTTGATAATGTAATCCTCGCAATACTCCATAACTAGATATAGATTCATTATCTTGAATAAAATTTATACTACCAAGGATTGATTCTATTTCTTGATTGTATACTTCTTTAAAAGAGCCTCTATTATCATTAAATGATTCTAATTCAAAAAACTTTACATCTTCAAAAATTGTTGAAGATATTTCTTTTATTTTTTTCATTTTATAATTCTTCTAAAATTAGGATTAATATTTGAAATAATCTCATAAACTATAGTTTCATGTAAAACTGAAAATCTTTCCGCATTGTTAAATAAGCAAACCTTATCATCATCTCCTTTTGTACTAAAGGAATTCATGGAAACAACTCCTAATATTTCTCTTCCATCTTCAATTGTTCCTTTTTTATTTCCATCTAATCTCATAAAACCATCTCCATATCCTATATCGTAAGTAGAGCTTAATATATCTTCATTAGTAACATACTTAGCACCATAGCCAATAGCATCACCTTTTTTTACTATCTTAGATGTTATTTTTTCACCCCACAATGACATCACGGGTTTTAAGGCAGGTTTGGATAACTTATTAGATAAAGATACATACCCATACGACATAATACCTACTCTAGCTAAATCATATTCATCATTATTTATTCTAAATATAGAAGAAGATGCACAGCAATGAAATCTAATTTTATTTTTTAAAAACCTTTTGTCTTTCGATAAGATATTTCTTAATTCATCAAATTTTTGTTTTTGATCATATATCGAATTATTATCAATGTAAGCATTTGCAAAATGTGTAAAGACTCCATNTAAAATTAAACNTTTTTTCTTTATTATATCTAATACAACNTCTAAATCATCAGTCATAATTCCATTTCTATTCATACCAGTATCAATTTTAATTTCGACCTTTGTTCCAGGCTTTAATTTCTTAATAGAATCAATAGAATTGATAGTTATAATTATATTATTTTTAATTTTAGATGGCGATGAGTCTTGAAGGACAAGGATTGTTTTAAATAAATCATGAATTTTATTAGCTTCGCTTAAAGTATTAACNACTGCATGTTCTATACCATATTGAGAAGCAAGTTGTGCAATTTCTAGCAAACCATGACCATAAGCATTATTCTTCAAAACAACAGCTATTTTAGCTTTNCCAATTTTATTTTCAACTAATGANAGATTATGAAAATAGTTAGATTTACTGATTATACAAAAAGCCATAATANTATAAATCTATCTTTGAAATTTTTAAAAGATATTCACCATATTCATTATTATAACTTTTTGATAAAGTTTCAAGCTCAATAGAAGATATATAACCCATTCTAAATGCTATTTCCTCAATACATGAAATCTTCCAACCTTGCCTTGATTCAACCATACCTATAAAACTAGAAGCCTCTAATAATGTTTGGTGCGTTCCAGTATCAAGCCAAGCATGTCCTCGTCCTAATAATTGTACTGATAATTTTTTTTCATTTAAATACACTCTATTTATATCTGTTATTTCAAGCTCNCCNCTATCTGAAGGTTCCAATGAATGTGCGATATTTATGACGTCATTCGTATAATAATACAAACCAACTACAGCATAATTAGATTTTGGATTAATAGGCTTTTCTTCTAGACTAATTGCATTTTGGTTATCATCAAACTCTACCACACCAAATCTNTCAGGNTCTTGAACATAATAACCAAAAATAACTGATTTATTATTATTTTNAACTTCTTTAACGCTTTCTCTTAACATTAATGGTAGNTTNTGTCCATAGAAAATATTGTCACCTAAAACTAAACAAACATCATCATCTCCTATGAAATTNTCTCCAAGGATGAAGGCATTTCCAATGCCTTTAGTTTCGTATTCAATNTCATANGAAATATCCAAGCCAATATGAGATCCATCTCCAAGCAATTCTTTAAATCTTTCAACATCTCTTTTTGATGCAATNACTAATATTTCAGTAATTCCAGAAAGCATTAGTGTAGATAGGGGATAGTAAATCATTGGCTTATCATAAACTGGNAATAATCCTTTGTTTATAGTTTTAGATGCTGGATATAAACGAGTTCCTTTTCCACCAGTTAAAATAATTCCCTTCATTTTGACTTTCCTAACCTTTCAAGCTTATACTTATTATTTATTATATTTTTCCACCAGCTATAGTTTTCAATATACCATTTGACTGTTTCTTTTATACCAAACTGAAAATCNATTTTAGGATACCAGCCTAATGAGCTATTAATTTTATTAAAATCAACAGCATAGCGATAATCATGCCCTGGTCTATCTTTAACAAATCTAATTAAATCNCTGTATGATACAGAGTTTTCCCTAGGCTTAAATGTATCAAGAATTTTACAAATTTCATTTACAATATGAATGTTTTNCAACTCACAATCACCGCCAATATTATATTTTTCNCCTACTTTACCCTTTTCTATAATATNGATGATTGCATCACAATGATCGTAAACATGAATCCAATCACGTATATTCTTACCGTTCCCATAAATTGGTAATGATTTATTATTTAAAGCATTGATAATCATTAAGGGAATTAATTTTTCTGGAAATTGAAAAGGACCATAATTATTTGAACAATTTGTTATTATTGTTGGCAAGCCATATGTTTTATACCAAGCATGCACAAAATGGTCAGAAGAAGCTTTTGATGCTGAATATGGAGAGCTAGGGTTGTAATTAGAAAGTTCACTAAACGCTCCTTTTTCTTTTAAAGCCCCATAAACTTCATCTGTTGAAATATGAATAAATTTAAAATCATTTATTTTACCACTCTTCCAATAATCTAAACAGCAATCCAATAAATTTACTGTTCCTACAATATTAGTATTTATAAATTCTGATGCACTATCTATTGAGCGATCTACGTGCGATTCAGCTGCAAAATTAATAACTACATTAGGCTTAAATTTAGTTATTGCTCTATTTAATAATTTGGAATCTCTTATATCTCCTTGGATAAATTGATAATTAGCATGATTTCTTATTGAATGAAGATTTTCAAGGTTTCCAGAGTAAGTAAGTTTATCAATATTAAGAATATTACAATTAAANAAATCTAATGATCTAATAATAAAGTTNCTCCCAATAAAACCTGCTCCACCAGTTATTAGTATATTCAATGAATTATATTTCATTAATAACTCTACATATTTTTTCAATATCAACNGCTTTCAAGTATGGATGCATAGGTAAACTTAATATTTTAGATGATATCTGTTCTGATACTGGGAAATCACCATCCTTAAATCCTAAATGCTTAAAAACATTCTGTAGATGCAATGGAATAGAGTAGTATATAGCTGATGGAATATCATGCTTGCTTAATTCATCCATTATTATTTTTCTATGCTTTGTTGAATTACATAAAATTGAATACTGNGCCCAAGCAGAAGTATTTCCAGAAGGAATATAATGTTTTATAAATGAATCGNTAATATAATTATCATATATATTAGCAACTTGATTTCTTAATTCAATTTCTTTATTAAGAATTCTTAATTTGGGTAACAATATAGCTGCCTGCATCGTATCTAAACGACCATTAATCCCTAGNCTAATATTATTATATTTATCCTCNCCTTTTCCATGAATTCTAATTGATTCTAAAATATCAAAATATTTATCATTATCTGTAAAAATTGCTCCCCCATCNCCATAACATCCTAATGGTTTTGCTGGNAAAAAAGATGTACATGCAATATCACCAAAACTACAGGAAGTTTTATTTTTAAATGATGCTCCAAAGCTTTGCGCTGCATCTTCTATAATTTTTATATCATAGTTACCTTTCAAATTATTCAAATTTTCATAATCTGCAAGTAATCCAAAAAGGTTTACAGGTAGAATAGCTTTATATTGACGAGAGTTGCTATTCAATTTTTCTGAAACTTGATTAATATCAATATTAAAAGTCCTAGAATCAATATCTACAAAATCAGGGATTGCTCCTAGCAGACTAATTACTTCTGCTGTAGCTATAAATGTAAATGGAGTAGTTAGTACATAGTCGCCTGGTTTAATATCTATAGCCATTAATGCCATTAATAACGCGTCTGTTCCAGATGAGCATGTAATACAATGTTTTACATTTACAAATTCAGATAATTCTTTTTCTAAAATAGATATTTCTGGTCCCATAATATATTGNCCATGNTTTAATACGCTTTCAATNCCAGNATCAATNTCTTTNTTNAGATTTTTATATTGTGTTTTTAAATCAATAAAATCCATTTNATCTCCCTAAATGATAAAATATTTTTAGAATCTTTCAAAAAATAGTATGAACCAAGTATAATAAAAAATAAATAACTATGAGCATGTAAAATAAAAGCAAAAGCAATAGCAGTATCAATTGTNTGNTNTAAAAAATTAACCATNACTTCCTGNATAGCTATATGAAATGTTCCAATTGTNCCTGGNGATGAAGGAATAGCATAAATAACAGTTGCTACAAACATAATTAATAAGCAATGTATAATTGATAAATTTAAGTGCATAGCCATTTGAACAAAATAAACATCTANAAATACTAATAACCAAATTAAAAATGACCATATCATAAGTATTACCTTATTATTCATAAAATCAGANAACAAACCTAATCCAATATTTTTTATCAATTTCTGCTTAATTGATTTAAAGAAAAATTTAAAAATCAGATATAAAATAAATAGNAGTGGTATCAATGATAATAAAAAATAAATTTTATCATTCATTAAATCCATTGGGAAATAATAGTAAAAAATAAAAACAAATGGTCCTATTAATATTAAATCAATTAATCGTTCTAAAATCATAGTNCCCAAGATTAAACTATATTTTTTTAATGTTAATACTTTAACATAATGAATTCTTATAACCTCTCCTAATCTAAGAGGAAACAANCTATTCCCCCAAAATCCAATTATTTCTGCCCTATAAAGATCTGCAACTTTTATACTTGAACAAGAAAATATTTTTTTCCACCTAAAGGCTCTTAATATAATGGAACCTGTTAAGCATAAAATTGATAATAAAAGATAAAAATAATTTACATTAATTAATTCTTTAATAAAATTCACCCAATCAAATGATTGGTATACAAAATAAAGACATGTAACNCTAATTAAAAGGCCAATAAGATTTTTGTACGAAAAGAAATATGATGATAATTTATTNTTTTTTTGATTCATTAATATTTTTACCTAAAATCAAAAACTTTATAATTATTCCAAGCACTATCATTTAAAGGAATNGAGCNTAGGGATATAATATTTAAATCTTTAATATAAATCCAATAGGGCGCTTGATAGAAAGAAAGCTCTGATATATAAGATTTATTTTTTTCATAATTAACATTCATATTTATATAATAATCATTTAAAGATAGTAAATATTTATTCTTAGAAATCTTCAGGATTTTAAAATTCTTATTAGTAAAGATTGAAACTAATTTGGCTTTTAGGTTTTGCAATTCCACATCTGAAGACTGGATAATCTTTTGTTTACTAGATAAATCAATTATTTCCATATAATCTTNATAAAAGAAATTTAATCTATTATTAATTTTTGCGATACTAGAATCAGCATTAATAGAATAAAACNAAACTGTTTCNAATGAATTTTCATGTTTTTTTTGCTTACTTTTACTTAATCCATATTTAAAATTTAGTTCATATGAATCTTTTTTTATTAAATCAGNTTTCAAANCTATCCAGTCTACTAAATCTGATCCTAAAATTATTGAAGATATAATTAATAAGTTTAAAAAAATCATTTAATAATATTCNCTAAATACGATTCATCAACTAAAACATCTCTAGCTTTGCTTCCACTATACCCACTAACTATGCCTAACGATTCAAGCTCATCTATAATTCTACCTGCTCTACTATAACCAATTCTAAATTTACGTTGAAGCAATGATACCGAGGCCTGTTGATGTTGAATAACTAATTTTGCAGCATCAATAATCAATTCGTCTCTATCATCAAAACTGAAATCGTTATTATCTGATGCAACTTTAATTTCAGGTAAAAATACNTCATNTGGAACAGGTTGACTAGATATATGAGAAAGAATTGATTCAATTTCTTCTAAATTAATAAAGGCTCCATGNATTCTNATTGGCGNTGCTGANCCTGGAGNNAAAAATAACATATCACCATTACCAAGCAATGTCTCTGCACCATTCTGGTCAATAATTGTTCTNGAATCTATTTTAGAGCTAACTTGAAAAGCAATTCTAGCTGGNAAATTTGATTTAATAAGTCCTGTAATAACATTTACAGATGGGCGTTGAGTNGCAACAATTAAATGAATTCCTATGGCTCTAGCTTTTTGAGCTAACCTTGTAATAGGATCTTCAATNGCTCTTCCAGATGTCATCATCAAATCAGCTAATTCATCTATAATAATAACTATATGAGGAATTACTTCTAAGCTAGAATCTTTAATTCGCTTATTATTATATTCATCTAAATTTCTAACTTTCACTTCAGAAAAAAGCTCAAACCTTCTTTCCATTTCATTGATTGCTGAATCTAATATTCCAGTAGAATTCTCTGTTTTTGTTATAACATCTTCATCTAAGTTAGCTGCAGTAATTAGATGGTATTTTTTTAATGAGTTATAAGAAGAGAGTTCAACTTTTTTTGGATCTATAAGTATAAATTTNACTTCATCTGGTTTTGCTTTATACAAAATAGAAGNAATAATTGAATTAATACANACGGATTTACCTGAACCTGTTGCNCCAGCAACTAATAAGTGGGGCATTTTATTTAANTCAATAGAAAAAGCTTGTCCAGATGTAGTTTTTCCAAGCGCTATTGCCATTTTTGATTTTAAATTATTATAACTTTCNGATGTAATTATATTTTTTAAATAAACAATAGATGGAGACTCATTTGGGATTTCAATTCCCACGAACCTAGTTCCAGGAATTGGTGCAATAACTCTTACTTTACTTGCCTTCATTATTCTAGATAAATCATCTGATAAGTTTATAAACTTATTCACNCTAACCCCTTCATCTGGCTCTATTTCAAATAGGGTGATTACGGGGCCCTGATTTATTCTTTTTACTTTTCCCTTAACACCAAAAGTTTCTAAAGCATACATTAATTCTTCAGATTTNTGATGNAATTCAGCTTCAGAGTACTTATTNCCNACTTCANCAGAATCATTTAAAAGACTACTCTTTGGTAANTTNTATTTAAAATATTTTTNCTTTCGCGCCTCATCTGTATCTATATCTANANNCTCTTCTTCAANTTCTTCTTCTATATGAATATCNTCATCNAATCTATCAANACCACTATCTATATTAANANCTTCTTGATTNTCTNTAGATAAAATATCAGAATNNAAATCTTCATTNACAGAATCTAANAANTCATCTTCAAGCAANTCAGGATTNATGTTTTCATNANACANTTGATTGGAAATTTCAATTTCAGAATCATTAATAAGATCTTTTTTACTTCTAAATGTTTTAATCCTATNAATTAAATCTGATATTANATTNANCACTATTTTTTTTATTTNATTTAAAATATCAAGTAATGAAAATTGAAAAAATATCATATGTATAATAACTATGTATATAAATAATATAATACCTGAGAAGATATCACCTATACTAGCAGTTAGCATGTGTGATAGAAAAATCCCAATTATTCCAGAATAATGCCTAATAATTTCTAAACCTAAAATATTAGATAAAAATCCAATAAAAGTACATGTCCATATAGACATATTAATTAAATAAATAANAAATNTAAAATAGGCTGTAGAAAATTTACTNTTNCCAAAAAAGTATAAATATCCATATATCGANATNACTATTGGAATNACATATGAGCTTACNCCCATATAANTAATAAGAGTTCTAGATAGCCATTGCCCAATTGGNCCCATAATATTATTACCAATAATTTTGTGNCTAATTAAGCTCATTAATATAAAAGATGAAATAAAAAAGAGATATATGCCAATAATTTCTTTTTGATATTTTTTCATATAATTATTTTCTCAATGATGTGTTAAGCATAAATGGTTTATTACTNATATCAATATTGATTCTTTTNCCTCTAACTAANAAATAAGNATTATTATAATTATTAATANTTTTTTTAATAAATCCAATTCCAAGGCCATTTTTTTTCTGATAAGAAAATGTTCCACTAGTAACAAACCCTANNTTTTCTTGATCTNNATATATATCAAGNCCTTGTCTAGGTACAGCTCTTTCAATAGCTTTNAAAAAAATCATTTTATTCTTCTGATTTTTAATATTATTAATTTCTTTAGAACCAATAAAATTTGATTTTTCATCTATTATCCAACCTAGCCTAGCATCTAACGGGTTGATATGTTCATCTATCTCATGTCCATATAAACAATATCCCATTTCAATCCTTAATATATCTCTAACAGCTAATCCAATAGGATTAATATTGGTGGATATCATTTTATCCCAAACATTATTAATAATCTCTGAATCTGCTAATATCTCAAATCCTAATTCTCCAGTATAACCAGTTCTCGCAATAAATAGTTTTCCATAATTTGAATTAAAATTTTTACATGAATAAAAATCTAAATCTAAATTAATATCTAATATCTTTTCTATCTTAGCTCTACTATTAGGCCCCTGAATCGCTATTAAGGAAGTTCTAGAAGATATATCATTAATATTAACTTTATTATCATGNTTATTATCATTTAGCCATTTCAAATCTTTAGCCNTATTGGAAGCATTGACAATTAAAATAAATTCATCATTAATTTTATAAACAATAAGNTCNTCTATTACTCCACCTTCTTTATTACACAATAATGTATACATAGCTTTTTCATTTTCAAGTCTAAGAATATCATTAGATAGCATATTATTAAGAAAATCCTCACTGTCTATTCCNGTGATATTAAATATACCCATATGAGAAACATCAAATACACCTACATCNTTTCTAACATTCATATATTCACTTTGAATCCCATTATCATACTGAATAGGCATCAAGTATTCTGCAAAATTCACAATTTTAGCATTCAATTTAATATGAGACTCGTACAATGATGTTTTTTTATCCATTTTACCTTTTACCTATTTTGTTAAGAGTTAATTTTATTAACTCAGATGTTTTAATATTTTTATTTTTATTTATAATATCTTTTAAATGTACCATGATTTCTTTTTTATTATAACCTAAAACTATTAAGGCATCAAGGGCATCATTATATGAAGAATTATTAAACGTATTTTCTTCTATAGGTAAATCATCATCATCTAAAGAAATAAATTTTTCTTTAAGTTCAATAATAATTCTCTTAGCAGTTTTGCTTCCTATCCCGGGAATAGATGTTAATAAACTAACTTCACCAGTTTTGATTCTCTCCTCTAGTTCTAAAGCTGATACAGACGATAATAATTGAATGCCTGTTTTAGGACCAATACCTGATACACTGATTAATAATTTAAATATTTGTTTTTCTTTATCATTTATAAAACCAAACAAGCTTTGACTTGAATCAGTAATGTGATGATATGTTGAAATAAATACTTCCTTATTTTTTTTCTTAATTAAATCTTCATAGGAACTCATAGTGATCATACACTCATACCCTACACCATTGACATCTAAAGTTAGCTTATCTNTAGATAAATCTTTTATTTTTCCTTTTAAAAATACTATCATAAATCTCCNTACCTAAATTGTTGTTCATGACATAAAGCTGCAGCTAAGGCATCAGAAGCATCATCTTTATAATTATTAATATCTATATTAAAAGTATTACCAACCATGAACTTTACTTGCTGTTTATTAGCNTTTCCATTNCCAGTTAATGATAGCTTAATTTTTCTAGCGGAATATTCATAAATATCAACTTCTGATTGTGCTGCAGCTATCAGTACAGCACCACGAGCTTGACCTAATTTTAAAGTAGTTTTAATATTATTACTATAAAACACTTCTTCTATGGATATACAATCAGGTTGATATGTATGTATTACTGAACATATATCTTCATATATAGTTTTCAATCTATTACTCAAACTAGAAGTTTTATCTGGGGTTATAATACCAAAATCTAATATTTCTTTTGTTTGATTTTTAAATGATACAATACCATATCCAGTGTTAATAAGNCCNGGATCAACACCCATAATCTTCAATATATTAGCTTACCTCAAAATTAGAATATAATTTTTGTATATCTTCATTCTCTTCAAGAATCTCAAGTAATTTTATAATTGGTTTAGATTCATCTTTAGATATTTTAACAGTATTAATGGGTACTAAACCAATATCCCCTTCAACATCATAGCNATTCTCATCAAGCCTTTCAATAATTTTTCCAAAACTTTCCGGCGCTGTAATAATTTCAAAATTTCCATCTTCAGAAGAAAAATCTTCAGCATCTAACTCAANAATTAATTCAATTAATTTTTCTTCATCCATAGTATCAGAACAATTAACTGTTATAGTTCCCTTTTTTTCAAACATCCAATTAACACACCCAGATTCACCTAAATTNCCTCCATTCTTTGTCATAATATGACGAATTTCAGGAACAGTTCTGTTTTTATTATCTGTCATAACTTCCATCATAATTGCAACTCCAGATGGCCCATAGCCTTCATAAATATAGTTTTCATATTTAACTCCAGGTAGTTCACCCGTCCCTTTTTTGATTGCTTTTTCTATATTTGAAGATGGCATATTTGCAGTTTTTGCTTTTTTTACAGCTAACCTTAAAGCTGGGTTCATATCAATATCTCCACCACCTTCTCTAGATGCTAACGTAATATCTTTTGATAGCCTCGTAAATATAGCTCCTCTTTTAGCATCAGCTGCTCCCTTTTTACGNTTTATTGTTGACCATTTACTNTGTCCTGACATTATNCTCCTTTAATTATAATTTAATTGAAATTATCNCTAATAAATTTNGCTAGAGAAAANATTTTATTTTCTTGAAATTGANTAGANGTNAATTGTAATCCAATAGGCATTTTNTCNGANTNNTATCCAGNNGGAAAATTCATNGCNGGNAAGCCNGCCAAACTCATAGGTACCGTATAAATATCAGATANATACATCTTTATAGGGTCATTTATCTTTTCTCCAACCTTAAAAGCAGTAGATGGAGAAGTAGGAGTTAAAATTAAATCAACATTATCAAATGCCTTTAAAAAATCATTTTTAATTAATCTTCTAAATTTCAATGCCTTATTATAAAATGAATCATAATAGCCTGAGGATAGTATGAATGTCCCTAGTATAATTCTTCTTTTTACCTCATTTCCAAATCCGAAAGAGCGAGTTTTCTTATACATATCTTGTATATTTGAAGCATGATCTCTATGACCATATACTACACCATCATATCTAGATAGATTAGAAGCTGCTTCTGCAGTAGATAATATATAATAAACACTTATACATTTTTTAGTTAATGGTAAAGTTATATTTTTAACCATAAAATTATTTTTCTCTAAAAAATCAATCATACTATCAATCTTCTTTCTAACTTGAGTATCTAAAGTATCTTCTAAATACTCTTTAGGTATTCCAATTTTCATTTTCTTAGTTGATGACTCACAATATTGAAAAGGTTTGTTTTTAATCTTAGATGTTGTTGAATCTTTATCATCTTGACCAGATATCACCTCAAATGAATCAATTAAATCACTTAATTCATTAGAAAAAATTCCTATCTGATCAAAAGAAGAGGCAAATGCAGTCAAACCATGTCTAGATATTCTTCCATATGTTGGTTTTAATCCATATACACCACAAAAGGAAGCAGGCTGTCTAACGGACCCTCCCGTATCACTTCCCAATGCAACATCTACAAGCTTTGCAGAAACTACTCCTGCTGATCCTCCACTAGAACCACCACATACATAATCTAAATTATGAGGGTTTCTAGAAATTCCAAATATCGAATGTTCATTAGAAGATCCCATCGCAAATTCATCTAAATTTGTTTTAGCTACTATAAGCCCACCCGCATTCTCTATTCTTTCAATAACTGTAGCGTTATATATTGATTTATGATTTTTTAATATATTTGATGCACATGTGGTTGGATGATTTTTAATATTTATATTATCTTTTACAGCAAAAAGCTTACCAAATAGCCGACCATTTTTCTGGTCATCTGTAAATTTTTTGGACTTCAAAACTGCTGAATCATATAAATCATGAACTACGCAATTTATATCTCTATTTTTCTTGCTTTCTATATGATATTTTTCAAGTTTTTGTTTTATAATATCTATTGGATGCATTTTTAGTAAAACTATTTTTCAACAGAATCTTTTATGTCATCTGCTGCATCTTCTACTTCTTTTTTTATATCCCTTGAGGCATTCTTAAATTCTCTTAATCCTAAGCCTAGTCCTTTAGCTAATTCAGGTAGTTTTCTTCCTCCAAACAATAAAAGGATAATTACTGCAATAATAATTATTTCCGTTGTACCTAACATTATAAATCTCCTTAATTAATTAATATCATATTATTATCTGAAATATCTTAAAAAATACCATGATATCATCATTCCAATCAAACTTAAAACACTTATATCAATGTAGAAACCACTTTTAAATCTAATTATATTAAAGTCAACCCATCCATTTGATTCGCCCCAACCAATTGAGGTGCTTTGTAAAAAGAATTGTTTAACAACACTATCAGGCAATATTAGTGAGAATAATTGGCTCAATGCTGTTCCAACAATACAGCCAAATAATAATATAATTAGCACTACCCAAATTGATCTTTTATTATTTATTGACATTAAATTTATCCTTCTAACATTGATTTAAATATATGCAAGCCATCTTCTGAACCTAATATTAAATCTGAAGCTCTTTCCGGATGAGGCATCATTCCTAAAACATTTTTCTTATCATTAAATATTCCAGCTACATCTAAACATGAGCCATTAGGATTGCCGCCTTTTAAAGGGCTGTACGTAAATGCTATTTGGTTATTATCTTCAAGCTTTTTTAATACATCTTTTGATGCTATATAGTTACCTTGTCTATGTGCTATGGGCATAACCATTTCTATATTTTTGGGAATAGCATTTGTAAAAGGAGTATTATAATTATTCGTATTTAATGATACATTTTTACTCCTAAACTTAACTTTCTTATTATTAATTAAAGCACCTTCTAATAATCCTGATTCTAATAATATTTGAAATCCATTACATATGCCTATAATTTTTTTACCTTTATTAGCTTCTAAAACTAGAGATTTCATGATTGGCGAAAATTTTGCAATGGCTCCAGCTCTAAGGTAATCTCCATAAGAAAATCCACCAGGTACAATAATACAATCAAATTGAGATAAATCATCGTTTTTATGCCAAACAAAACTAGGATAAGCACCTTCTATACTATCTATTACTTTATAGGCATCATGATCACAATTTGAACCAGGGAAAACTAATATTGCAAATTTCATTATTTAATCCTCTTCAATCTCAAATTTAAATGTTTCGGTATTTGGATTAGCCAATAACTTTCGACACGATTCTTCAGTAATAGCCTTGGCTTCTTGTTTAGATGTTTTTTTTAATGATAATTCTATATATTTTCCTATTCTAACATCCTCAATTCCATCGATACCCATAGAGTCAAGAGCACTACCTACAGTTTTACCTTGTGGGTCAAGTATCCCCTCTTTATAACTTATATAAATCTTAGCCTTCATTTATATCCTCCTGGTGCATTAAATTATTTTCTTTTAGATTTTTAATAATTCTACTATCAACATCACCAAAACTTGGAGCAAAATTTTCTCCTGTTAATACTTTATATAATTCCATATATTTTTCCGATAACAGTATTCTAATATCATTAGATAATTCAGGAGGAGTCCCTTCTCCGCTAAAACCTTTTTCAATTAACCATTGTCTTATATTTTCCTTATCTAGCATCAACTGACTTTCTCCAGCTTTAAACCTTTCTTCATACTGATCTTTAACCCAATACCTACTTGAATCAGGGGTATGAATTTCATCAATGACGTATAATTCATCTCCAATCATTCCAAACTCATATTTAGTATCAACTAGTATCAAGCCTCTTTCATTAGCCCACTTTTGTCCTTCTAAATATAAATCCATAGCATATTTTTCAGCTTTTTCATATATATCTTTATCTACTAATTCAGATATAATTTCTTCTTTACTTATTGCTTCATCATGCTCTCCATATTCAGCTTTTGTAGTCGGAGTTATAATCGGATTATCAAATTTTTGATCTTTAACCATATTATCAGGTATTTTAAATCCATATTGATTATTAATACCTTTAGAATAATCTCTCCATAAGCTCCCTGTAATATAACCTCTAACAATTATTTCTACAGGAAGTGGTTTTGCTTTTAACGTTAAAAGAACTTGAGGGTCGGGGTCACTAATATAATGATTAGGAGCAATATGTTTTGTTTTTTCAAACCAAAATTTTGCTACCTGAGTTAAGACTTCACCCTTAAACGGTATTGTTCCTAATATATGATCAAATGCTGATACTCTATCTGTTGTAATCATTACAATTTTATCATCCAGATAATAGTTTTCTCTTACTTTCCCAGAATATGAGTCTTTACTTAAATTAAGACTAAACTCTTTAAGAGTATGATTTAACTGTTCTTTTATAGAATTCATTTTAAACCCAACCTTTCATATACTTTGTTAATGTTTTTCATTATTTTAGATATATCAAACAAACTATCCACCTCAGACTCTGATAAATAATTCATTATATCTTTATCCGTTTTTAATAAATTATTAAAATCAACTTTTTCTTGCCAAACTTTCATCGCATTTTTTTGTACGAGCTCATATGCTTCTTCTCTAGTAGCACCTTTCTTAATTAACAATAAGAGAACTTCTTGACTGAAAATTAAACCATTAGTTAAATTTAGATTTTTCTTCATATTGTCAGGATATATTAAAAGATTATTCATCAAATTAGTCATTTTAATAAGCATATAGTCTACCATAGTGGTTGAATCTGGGAAAATAACTCTCTCAATAGATGAATGAGAAATATCTCTTTCATGCCATAATGCTACATTTTCCATTGCAGTATGAGCATTCCCTCTTAATAGCCTTGCAAAGCCAGTCATCCTTTCAGTTAAAATAGGATTTCTCTTATGAGGCATTGCAGATGATCCTTTTTGACCTTTTGAAAAATATTCCTCAGCCTCTAAGACTTCAGTTCGCTGCATATGCCTTATTTCAATAGCTATTTTTTCTATAGTACACCCAATCATCGCTAATATGTTTAGAAAATATGCATGCCTATCTCGCTGAATAACTTGATTTGATACAGATGCTGGCTCTAAATCTAATTTCTTGCATACTTTTTTTTCAATTTCTGGGTCTAAATGTTGATATGTACCTACAGCTCCAGAGATCATGCCTGTAGATATTGTATCCACGGCACTGTTCCATCTCTCAATATTTCTTCCAATTTCTTCACTCCAAAGAGCTAATTTTAATCCAAAGGTGATTGGTTCTGCATGAACGCCATGCGATCGTCCAATCTGGAAAGTTTCTCTATGCTCAATGGCTTTATTTCTCAAGCACTCTTTAAATATATTTAACCTTTCTAAAATAATTTCACCAGCCTCTTTACATTGAAGTGCCATAGATGTATCTAATAGGTCTGAAGATGTCATTCCCATATGTATATACCTAGAGTCAGGTCCAATATTTTCCGCTAAATTTGTTAAAAATGCAATAACATCATGATTTGTAGTTTTCTCGATTTCCAAGGTTCTTTCTACTGAAAATTTCGCCTTATCTTTTATTACTTCATATGATGATTTTGGAACAATTCCTTCTTCAACCAAAACTTCTACAGCTGCAAGTTCTACCCTTAACCAAGTATCATACTTATTTTGGTCAGACCAAATTCTTTTCATATCTTTTGTTTGATATCTTTCTATCATATTATTTTATTTCCCTTATTATTCTCCATGAGGATCAATTAATTTAAGCAATACTTTGATAGGGCTATTATTACGTATAATAATTATATCTACCTCATCTCCAGTTTTAAAATACCCTTCATCCAATATTTCTTCAATTTCTTTAGCTGAATTTACTGATTTACCATCAACTTTATATATAATATCTCTTAATAAAATTCCTGCTGATTCAGCTGCTGATTTTTTTTCAACATCAGATACTATAACACCACTATCAACATCAAGTTTCAAATACTTTTTATATCTACTATTTAACTCTCTAACTGTTATTCCTGTAATCCAATTTCTACCAACTTTTCCAAATTGAATTAAATCTGAAACGATATCTTTAACTCTATTTATTGGAATTGAAAAACCAATTCCCCCAGTCCCTTTTGACTCCGTTATAATAAATGTATTAATTCCAATAACTTTTCCAGATACATTTATTAATGGCCCTCCACTATTTCCAGGGTTAATTGAAGCATCTGTTTGTATCATATTCTGATAAACATGCCCAGATTCTTTAAGTCCAAAATTAACATTTTTACCACTAATAATCCCAATAGTTGCTGAAGGTTCTTTAGATACGGAAAATAAATTATAAGGATTTCCTAAAGCAACAACCCACTCACCATGAATTAAATTATCAGAATCTCCTAAATCTGCAAACTGAATATTATCTGATTGAATCTTTAATAATGCAATATCTGTCAATTTATCCATACCAATAATTTCAGCAGAAAATTTTTCTCCCCCCATAGTTGTAACTATAATATTATTTGAAAATTCTACAACATGAGCATTTGTAATAATATATCCATCATTATTTATTGCCAATCCAGAGCCGAACTCATCAGGAGTGCTATCCTTAGATTTTACAATTATCCCTACCACAGATGGAGATACCTGACTTATTGCCTTTGTAATTAAATTATTCCTATAATCACCACTTTGATTAGTACATGAAAAGCATAGAATAATTAAAATAAAATATAGATATTTTTTAAGCATAGTAAACTTTTTTAAGAAATAGTCCTTTGGAAGGAGCTCTAAAAATATAATCTCTATCATTACCATTAATCATTAATTTGAAATGTTCTATTGTAAATGAGTGTCCTTTAGAAACCTCTATCATAGTCCCTACAAGATATCTAACCATGTGATGCAAAAACCTATTTGCTATTATTTTATAATAAATTTTATCATTCAAACTTTTCCATTCAGATAAATATATTTTACATATCTTATTATCTATTTCATCATTTTTTTTTGATAATTGAGTAAAATCATGCTCTCCCAATACAAGTTTTGCACATTTATCTAGGATTTTAAAATCAATTTGATCTTTTACATTCCAACAATAATCTCTTCCTATAGGTGAATTTTTCATTGATATTTTATATACATATTCTCTTTTTAAAGCTGAAAATCTAGAATGAAAATCAGCAGGAACTTCACTAATCCCAGTAACCAGGATATCATTATAATTTAAATTTCCATTAATAGCATTTAATAATGATTTTATATCCATATCAGTATCTAGATTAATATTAGCTATTTGTTCTAATGCGTGAACACCTGAATCTGTTCTACCAGATCCAATAAGATTTATTTTTTGATTTTTGAATATTTTTTGAAGGGCAAATTCAATTTCACCCTGAACAGTTCGTTCGTTTTTTTGGACTTGCCAACCATGCAGGTTTGTTCCATCGTATTGAATCGTCATTTTAAAATTCTTAATTGACAATGTCCCCTTAGATTTAAGAAAGCATAATTTAAAGAATTTTATATCAAAATAAAATAATGGAATTGAAACTAAATAAAAAAAGCGGGGCATATGCCCCGCTTTTAAATTACTTCAAAGTATTAAATTAAAACTTTACTTCATTAATACCATCTTACGAGTCAATGCAACTCCCTCAGCCTG
>NZUX01000034.1 GCA_002703645.1 Fidelibacterota bacterium
GGATTATCTGACCTAGTATATTTTTCCCAATTAACCCATTGATAGCCATACATTCTTCCGATTTCCCAATCTTTATCTTCTGATGTCCAAGCATCCCATATCTTAGTATGCTCTCGAAGATTTCTAATATGTGTTTCACCAGATAAATACCATAGAAGCTCTCTGATTACAGATTTAAAGAATATTTTTTTTGTTGTTAAAAGTGGAAATCCTTTAGCTAAATCAACTTTATAATGATATCCAAAGGTACACAAGGTGTCAACACCCGTCCTGTTTTGTTTTCTAAATCCATTATCAATTACATATTTAACTAAATCTTGATATTCTTTCAACTACATATCCCTCTTAACAGCACCAGTATAAATTTGTCTAGGCCTATTAATTCTTTGTCCTTCCATAATCATTTCTCTCCAATGCGCTAACCATCCAGGGAGTCTACCAAGAGCAAACATCACTGTAAACATATTGGTTGGAATTCCCATGGCACGATAAATAATCCCAGAATAGAAATCAACATTGGGATAAAGTTTTCTCTTAACAAAATAATCATCTTTTAAGGCAATTTCTTCTAAATTTCTTGCTATATCAAGAAGTGGGTCATCTATATTAAGACTATCTAAAACTTGCGCTGCCTTATCCTTAATNACAGCAGCTCTAGGATCATAATTTTTATATACACGATGTCCAAAACCCATTAATCTAAAACCTGAGTCCTTATCCTTTGCAAGATTAATATACTTTTGATAATCTCCACCATCATCATGAATACCTTGAAGCATCTCAATTACTGCCTGATTAGCACCACCATGCTTAGGTCCCCATAAGGCAGCAATACCAGCTGAAATTGTTGCAAATAAATTTGCGTGACTGCTTCCAGCCATTCGTACAGTTGACGTAGAGCAATTTTGTTCGTGATCCGCATGAAGAACAAGTAGTGTATTTAATGCATCTGATACAACATCATTTTGTACATACTCTTTTTGTGGTTCTCCAAACATCATATATAAGAAATTTTCAACATAATTAAGATTAGGATCTGGATATATAAATGGCATACCATGCGATTTTCTGTATGAATACGCAGCAATAGTTTTAACCTTCGCAATAAGCTTAGAAATATTAATATCAATTGCCTCAGCGTCATCAGGATGAAATCCNGATAAAGCAGTAACCATTGATGATAAAATTGCCATTGGATGTGCGGATAAAGGAAATCCATTAAAAAAGCGATTCATATCTTCATGAATATTAGCATGTGTTCTTATATANTCTTTAAATGCTGTTTTTTTATCACTTTCATCTAGCTCGCCATAGATTAATAAATACGCAACATCTGTAAATGGAATATTATNTTTAACCAAATCTTCAATAGGGAATCCTCTATACCTTAAGATTCCTTTCTCTCCATCAATAAAGGTAATNGCACTTTGACATGAGCCAGAATTACCATACCCAGGATCTAATGTAATNTATCCAGTTGATGANCGAAGAGCGCTTATATCAATTGCTTTTTCATTTTCACTTCCTTCAATGATTGGTAATTCNATTTCAAAATCTTTTGATTTAATTGTAGCAGAACTCATGTAAACCTCTATTATATTNTATTATTTGTAAATTATGATAACATNCAAATTTAATATAAATTTTATTACAAGCATATTTCTAAAATTAATTTTTTTCTTTTCTAAAAAACTGATTTTTGTAACAAAAGTGTAACAAAAATATTGCAACTAACCACAATATAAGGTATATTTTTATACCAAGATTAACAATATCTTGTATATGTCAGTTTTTCTTTTCGACGAGAAAACATCTATAATAATAAATAAATCCAAATCCTTGGATTCAAAGAATCTTTAAGTGNTTCTTTTTACCTAATGTGTANATGCTTNCAAGCANATGTATTATGCTTGTGAAAATTAGTTAGATAATTGTAATGATTAAAACATAGAGGAATTATATGAGCAACATTGAAAATATGTTTAAGTATCAAGGAAAAACNACTAAAGTTATTGGTNCCAGCAGAACAAAAACCTATAAAGAGCTATATGATCACGTATCATCACTTCAAGGNAATAAGCTACCATTTAATGGNAATTATTTAGGCGATAATGAACTNGCTCAAAATATTTATGAGAAAAAATACTATTTAAAAAATTTAAATAATGAAACAGTNGAAACATGNCCAGANGATGTTTTTAAAAGATTAGCATCATTTATTGCTACAGTAGAAAAAACAAAAGGNAAACAAAAAGAATGGGCTGAAAAATTTTANACTGATTTGTTTGAAGGTCGGTTTGTATCTGGTGGTAGAGTTCTTGCTGGTTCTGGTGATNTATATAGAATTAAAACTCTTGCNAACTGCTTTGTNTCTAAAATCCAATATGATGATATTGACTCAATATACGAAGCTGCTTTTGAGTGCGCTAGAACATATTCTTATGGTGGAGGTATTGGTGTAGATATATCTTGCTTACGTCCGAAGGATTCACTGGTACATAATGCTGCAGATAGCTCTACTGGAGCAGTATCATTTATGGAATTATATTCTCTAACAACTGGACTCATTGGTCAAAGTGGCCGAAGAGGGGCATTAATGCTAACAATAGATGTTAAGCACCCAGATGTACAGCACTTTATTAAAGTTAAAAAAATGCCTAATTGGGTTACCAATCAAATTGTAGAGCAATGTGGATGGTCTGGTCTGTTTGATGATAAAGATCTTGAAACAATTAAAAANCAAGTAATGGAAAATACGCAGGTAAGATTTGCAAATATATCNGTTAAAGCAAGCAATGAATTTATGCATGCAGTAAATGAGCAAAGAGAATTTGGCGGGACTACACTGCTTGCATATCAAAAAAATAATAAAGACCAGGTAATGAGCGCTCCGCAAGATGAAGAGAATATCCATTACTCAAGTGGTATACCATCTAAAAATCCAAAAGATTATGAATTGCTAAANACATTTAAATCTTTTAATCAGTTAAAAAAATGGGTGAAAGAAAACTGTAAATATGATTTAAATAAAACTGATTTTGAAAATGCATCAAAAAGAGATATATATGGTGACTTTATCATTCCAACAAATAATAAGAAACATGATATAGTAATAAAAGCGGCTGGAGATTTTATGCTTTACTTTGATAGTCCTAATACTAATGAAGTNAAGAATTTGATTAAAGCACGAGAAATTTGGGATCAATTTATCGAAGGTAATTATAAAACTGCAGAGCCAGGAATTATATTTTGGTCAACAATGAGTGATTACTCCCCATCTAATTATGTAGGAAAGCCAATTATATGCACTAATCCATGTGCTGAGGTTCCGCTTGAGGATGGAGGAGCTTGTAATTTGGGCTCTATCAATTTATCAAGATTTGTTGATAATGGATTTACACCTGATTCATCTATTGATTGGGATCAGTTAGCTGAGTCTACAGCAACATTAGTTCGATTCCTTGATAATGTAGTTACATGGAATGAAGATTTAAATGCGCTTGAGAAACAACGTATCGCTGCTTCAGAAACAAGACGATTAGGACTTGGAGTAATGGGAATTGCNGATATGTTAAATCAGCTGGGTGTTGCCTATGATTCAGAACAGGGTTCTATGATGATTGAAAAAGTTATGGAATATATTACAAATGCAGCTTATCAAGCATCAGCATCTATTGCAAAAGAGAAGTCTCCTTCTCCTATTTTTAATGAAGAAACATATATGGAATGCCCTTTCGTTAAAGAGGCTTTAAGCGAACAAACACAAAATGTGATTCGAAAAAATGGATTACGTAATATCGCAATTATGTCTATTGCTCCAACAGGTTCTATATCTAATATTGTNTTGGGATATAAGGGAGAAGAGAAAAACTATATTGGTGTATCTGGTGGGGTTGAGCCAGTATTCTCTGTATTCTATACTCGTCGTTCTGAATCTTTTGGGAATAAGTTTTTTAAGGTATTCCACTCAACAATACAAGCATACATAGATATGGCTGGNCTTCAAGATGANGTAGATGCNACTGATGATGTTGATAGTGTTTTACCTGANTATCTTACAAGAACTGCTCATAAAGTTGATTCAATAAAAAGAGTTGGGATCCAAGGAGTTATTCAAAGATATATCGATCATAGTATATCATCAACAATCAATCTACCTGAAGATGTTAACCCAGAAACTATTTCTGATATATATATAAAAGCCTGGAAGAATAATCTGAAAGGAGTTACTATATACAGAGATGGAAGTCGTTTCCCTATTCTTAGTACTGAAAATAAAATGACTGAATATCAAAAATTAAAAACAAAAACATACAGTATAATGCAAGAAAATGGAGAAACTGTTGAAATATTAGGTGATGATATATTTAAATTAGAAGATGGTAGATTGACAACAATGTACCATCATTTAAAAGAAATGGAAGCACCTGTAGAGGTCCAAGATACAATTAATGATCCTAAAATTACTGAGGAAATAGATGCATGATTAAATTAAACCCTGCTGATATAATAAAAGAAAATAAGAAGCCTAAGAACGATGAAGCTGTCCAAAGTTCATCTAGTGATAATACTGTAGGCTCAAGGGTTAGGCCAGATGTTGTAGATGCAAAAGTATATAAACTAAAAAGTGCTTTTGTTAAGAATTCTGTTTTTATTACTCTTAGTTATATAAATAATAATGGGGTCATTAGCCCTATTGAGATATTTATTAATTCAAAAGATCTCACAAAAACATCTGAATATGTTGTTCTAACAAGATTAATATCTGCAATTTTTAGAAGCTCAAGAGATCCTAAATTTATATTAGAAGAACTACAAGGTATTTCCGATCCTAATGGCGGATCGTTTAAAGGTGGTAAATACTATCATTCATTTTACTCAGAGATAGCAGATGTAATTAAATTATTTTTCCATGATGTAAAAATTATTGACACTCCACAAGAAGAACCGAGTAAAAAAAAAGCTAATACCCCAGAATTAGTCGCTGCAGAGCTACAAGCTGTTGATTTAAATGCTGAATTCCGAATTTGCCCAGCATGTTCAGGAAAATCACTAAAAACAGAGAATGGATGTGATACGTGTATGGAATGTGGCTATAGTAAATGTGATAAATAATAATCAAATAATTTTATAATCTAGCATAAATTAATCAATTCACAAATCAGGATTTTAAAATGAAAAATATTTCTCTAATAGCTATTGCAATATTTGTATCTAGTTGTGCAACAGATAATAATCGAAGCTTTCAATTTAAATATGAGGTGACAATCGAACCTACCAATGGTGAGAAAATGGAGATGTGGATTCCAATTCCTCAAACAAGCCCTATTCAAACAATATCAAATCTAACATATAATATGTCGGGTTTAAATTATGAGTTAAAAAAAGAAGAAGCGCATAATAATACCTATCTATATGTATACAATGATAAGGGATTCAGTGAATCTAAAACAGTTAGCGTTGAATTTGATGTAACTAGAAAAGAGCATAGTAATTACGAAATGTATAATGAAGTTGATCCTAATAAATATTTAGGGGCATACTCTAAAGTTCCAATTGGAAATATTTTTCAATCAATTATTGATAAAAATAATTTAACCAGTAAGAATATGGAAGGGGTTTATGAATTTGTTTTATCTGGTATGCACTATGGCAAACCAACTGATGATGAGAATTCTGGTAATTACAAGTATGTGCATGGTGGAATAAACCCTAAGACTGGTAAAGAGTGGCTCCCTAGTAATATAACTTATGGTCTTAAAAAGAAGACAAGAGATGAATTAACCAAATCTCAAAATAAGAGCAAGCAATATGCATATGGTAATGGAAATTCTTTATATGCATGTGATATTGGAGTTGGAAATTGCACAGACTACCATTCATATTTCATGTCTTTAGGCAGGACTCTTAACGTACCAGTTAGATTTCATATGGGATTCCCTATCCCATCAGGAGATGGTGGAAAAGTAAAGGGATATCACTGCTGGGCTGATTATTTTGTTGAAGGTAAGGGTTGGTGGCCAGTTGATATATCAGAGGCAGATAAAGATCCAAAATTAGCAGACTATTTCTTTGGTAATATTGATAATAGCCGAGTTGATATGATGATAGGTAGAGATTTTATTTTGGATAATTATGATAATGGAAAATTAAATTTATTTATTTATCCTATTTTAGAAATAAATGATAAGCCCTCAACAGGATTCAAGAAAAATTTTAGCTATAAGGAAATTTAAAATTAAATTATTTTTTATTTTAAGAATCTAGATGGTGTCTTGTTATCTCTCCATTAATCAAGTACTCAACATCTTCAGCAATATTTGTACAGTGATCTGCAGTTCTTTCTAAATAACGTGAAATAGATAATAATTTCATTAATTGAATAGAATCATGTGAATCATTAGATATTTTATTTTGAATTAAGTTGTTCATTTTTGAGTTAATATCATCTACTTTATCATCCATTTTCTGAACAGAAATAGCTAAATCTAATTTCTTATTAAATAAAGCATCTAATGAATTTTTTAACATTTTTGAAACAATATCACTCATAATATTAATCTCATCAGGAATATCAATTTTTGATGATTCTGATAATAAAATAACAACTCTTGATATATTTGTAGATAAATCTCCTATACGTTCAAGGTCATTATTAATTTTTAATATTGAAATTATATATCTTAAATCAATAGCAACAGGCTGATGCAGCGCAAGAATTTTCAAACATTCTTCTTCAATATCAATTTCAATAGAATCAATTTCATGATCAGAATCAATAATATTATTAGCAAGAATAGAATCAGAATTCATTAATGCTTTAATTGATAAATTTAAGCTCTCTTCAACTTTAGTACTAATTTGAGAAACCATTTTTTTAAGCTTATTTATTTCATGTTCCATAATCTCAGACATAAAATTAACTCCTATTTATCAGGTTCATTATTATTAACCAAATCGTCCAGTAATATAATCCTCAGTTTGTTTCTTATCTGGATTTCTAAACAATTGTTCAGTATCTCCATATTCTATTAACTCGCCTTCATATAGAAAAGCTGTATAATCAGATACTCTTGCAGCTTGCTGCATATTATGAGTAACAATAACTATTGAATAATTATTACGTAACTTCTTAATTAACATTTCAATAATAGCAGTAGACTTTGGGTCAAGTGCAGAACAAGGTTCATCCATTAATATAACCTTTGGCTTCATGGCTATTGCTCGCGCTATGCATAATCTCTGTTGCTGTCCACCTGATAAACTTAAGGCGGAATCATTTAATCTAGACTTAACTTCATCCCATAAGCCAGCACTTTTCAAACTTTCTTCTACAAGCTCATCATTATCAAAATCAAACTTATTAATTTGGGGTCCCCAAATTATATTATTATATATTGATTTGGGAAATGGATTAGGTTTTTGAAATACCATACCAACATTTTTACGTAACTCAGTTGAGTCTATATTATCATCATATATACTATTTCCATTTAATAAAACTTCTCCATCTAATCTAAAAGAATCAATAAAATCATTCATTCTATTCATTGATCTAAGTAAAGTAGATTTACCACACCCAGATGGACCAATAATTGCAGTTACTTTATTTTTAATAATAGAAAAATTACAATTATTTATGGCCTTAGTTTCTCCATAATATAAATTTAAATTTTTTGTTATAATAATTGGTGAATTCATTTAATTAAAATCATATTTTTTTTTCGCATAGTTCCTCACAAATATAGCAATTGCATTCATACTCAACAAGACTATTAATAATACTATAATACCTGCAGCAGCAACCTCATGGAATGCAGCTTGAGGTCGTGCTGCCCAATTAAATATTTGAATTGGTAATGTTGTAAATGGATCCATTATTGTTTCAGGTACAAATGCAACGTATGTTAAGGCGCCAATCATTATAAGAGGAGCTGTTTCACCAATTGCTCTTGACATCGCTAGTATCACTCCGGTTAAAATACTGGGAGTAGCAATGGGGAGTACATGATGTGCGATAGTCTGTAACTTAGTAGCTCCTACCGCATAGGCACCTAAGCGAATACTTTGAGGTACCGCTCGTATTGCCTCTCTTGATGCAATAATGATAACAGGAAGAATTAATAATGACATCGTAAAACTTCCAGCTAATACTGATCTATCCCATTCGAAAAATCTTACAAAAATTGCTAATCCAAGCAACCCATAAACAATTGATGGGACTCCAGCTAAATTAGCAATATTAATTTCTATAAATCTAGTTAATCTATTTTTGGTGCTATATTCTTCAAGATATATGGCAGTAATAACTCCAATAGGAACTGATATAATAGTGACAAGTACTAACATCCAAATACTACCATGTAATGCAGACTTTATCCCAGCTTTATCAGGAAATCTAGATGGAAATCTATCAAGAAAATCAAAAGAAAGTCGCTCTATACCCGTAATAGAAACATGGTATAAAAGAATAACTAAGATTAACATTGATGACCAAGTAATTATTTTTGATGCATTGCGAAAAATATTATCTATTCTTTTTCTTTTCACTAAAATCGTTGATGATAAATTACTCATAAACTTCTCTGTATTTATTCATAATATGGTTTGAAATTAAATTCATAAAAAGGGTTACTAAAAATAGTAATGCAGCAACAGCAAATATTGTCTGGTATTCAATTCCACCGGCAGGAGTATCTCCTAAACTAACTTGTACTATATATGATGTCATAGTCTGTATGCTTTCAAGTGGATTAAGTGTAAATTGTGGAGTTGCACCTGCAGCGAGTGTCACAGCCATAGTCTCTCCAAAGGCTCTTGAAAGTGCTAAAACAAAAGATGCTATAATCCCAGAAAAAGCAGAGGGAATTAAAATACCTCGAATAACTTCAAAGGATGTAGTACCAAGTGCATATCCCCCCTCCTTCAAACTTTTTGGTACAGACTGCAAGGCATCATCACACAATGATGCCACCATAGGTAAAATCATAATGCCTACAACAATTGAGCCGCTGGCTGCATTAAAAATTTCAGTTTCAGGTAGCATTGTTCGAAGAATTGGAGTAATGAATGTTAAGGCAAAGTAACCATAAACAACAGTTGGAATTCCTGCTAAAATCTCAAGTATTGGCTTAATTATACTTCGCGCTTTCTTAGTAGCATATTGACTTAGATATATAGCTATAATTAATCCTAAAGGTATACAAATAAAAGCAGAGCCTACAACAATCATTAGAGTACCAAATAAAAGTGGAAGGACTCCAAATGATTTTGGTTCTAAAAGTGGCTCCCATCTAGTTCCAAATAAAAAATCTGCAACTGATACTATTTGAAAAAAATTATATGATTCTGAGGCCAATATATAAATTATCAGAATAGTCGTAAGTATACTTAAATAACTACATACAGCAAATAAGCTTTCAATTATTCTCTCTTTTATATAATTCTTATTATTTTTCAATTATAACATTAATTCCGCACTAAAATTTAAAAAAACCCCTAGTCTATTTCTAGGGGTTTTTTTAAGCATATTTTAATATGTCAAATAAATTAAAACTTTAACTGAAATAATACTTTAAAATCCATCATTGGATCGCCTGTACCCTCTGCAGTTTGTACTATATGTGGTGAAAATGTAAGCCCATCAGTGCAATTATATATTACCCCTGCCATCATAGTAGAAACATTATCTTCATCGCCCTCATTAATATCAGATGTAGCGTCATCAGCATTACCTAAATCAACCATATCATACCTACCAAATAATGATAACCCATCAATAAATGATAAGCTATAATTTGCATAAACTGACATAAGCGTTGATGAAGAACTATAATCTTCAATATCAAGATCTGTCCCCATATGATACTCTAATCCAACTCTTGCTCCAAAACCAGCAAAACCTGCAAAACCACCCATTACAGTACCTGTTCCACCCTCTTTGGCTGATGATAGATCATCTTCTACAGCTTCTACGCTATCGTATGTAAGGGTAGAATATACAGCACCAACATTAAATCCATCTTTCTTATCAAGTCTTTCTTCGCCATACAGTGCTTGAAATGATATTTTTTCATTATTATCTGATGAAGTTGATTTGTATCCTTCTCCATTTGTAACTAACAAACTACCAGAAATCTTATTTGATTCTATAAAAGGACATCCCATTGATAGTTTAGCTCCAACTCCAAGATCAGCTGCCGCAGACCACTTATTCATATGTAAAGCAGTTTGAGATATAAATCTGTTTCCCCAAGTTTTTTCAGATACATTGAACATATTCATTCCTTGCATACCAATCATTAACTTGGCTCCATCAGCTACCTTTAAATCAAACTGAGCTTTCTTTATATACATATAATACGCAGTTTTTTCAGTTTCATTCTTATTTTGCATATCAGCTTGAAACTTAAATGACGCCTTATCAGATATTTTATTCTTATAAGTTAAATATACTCGATTTAACTCAAATCCACGCTCCTTGTCATCTTCAAGATTGGCATTCATATTATTCATCGAATATCCAAAATAACTAACACCGCTAATACTACCTTCTGCAAATATCATTGATACTAAGCTTACAATGACTATCATTATTGATTTTTTCATAATTAAAACCACTTTCCTGTTTGTCTATTTTTATATCTACTTTTTACTCTATCTGTAACCTTGTCAGGCATTCCAATATACCCAACCTCACCTGCTAAAGATGCTGCATTTTCTAAATAAAATGTAACAAATGCATCAACTTCAGGACGCTTTGCAGCCTCAGGATTAACATAAATGAAAATTGGTCGTGATAATGGTGAATAGCTTCCATCATTAATAGTTTTTGATGTAGGAGATACAGCACCATTTCCACCATCAATTGGAACTACTTTTAATTTACTTTTGTTTTCAGCGTAATATGCATAACCAAAAAATCCTAAAGCATATTTACTTCCTGCAACACCTGTTACAAGAACATTATCATCTTCACTTTTTGTAAAATCAGATCTAATGTTATTTTTCTTACCAATAATAGCTTCTTTAAAATAATCAAATGTCCCTGAGTCAGTACCTGGACCATATAACTTAATTTTTTGGTTTGGCCAATTTGGTCTAACATCACTCCATGTCTTCATTGTGCTACCATATTTCCAGATAGCATTTAACTCATCAACAGTTAAATAATCAATAAAATCATTTTTCTTATTTACAACAACTGATAAGCCATCATAGGCAACTGGAAGTTCTATATATTCTATACCATTTTTCTGAGCAACTTTTATCTCTTTCTCTTTTATATGACGAGATGCATCATTAATATCTATTTCACCAGAACAAAACTTTTTAAATCCTCCTCCAGTTCCACTAATTCCAACTGTAACTCTTACCTTAGGCTCTACTTTACCAAATTCCTCTGCAATTGCCTCAGTAACAGGAAATACAGTGCTCGAACCATCTACGCTTACAGACCCTGTTAATGTTCCACCAGTTTCATCATTAGAACTGCTGCAGGCATTAACGATTAAAAAAATACTTAAAATTGATAATAACTTGAATTTCATTTTTCCTCTATTTAATTAATTATGATTAAAACAAATTATTATGATACGATTAGTATAATATTAGATAATTGTTAGGATTGTGTCAGATTGAGTAATTGTTATATTTTACATAACAAAAGGGGGAACTAATTCCCCCCTTTGTACCTGATAACTGACCCTCATTATTTCAAATGTGGGTCAGGAGTAGCATCTAAACACAAGATAGATACTATTGCTTACGAACAGATTTACTTAACTAACATTACTTTTTGTGATACAGTCACATCAGCGCTACTAGCTTTAATGATGTACATACCACTTGAAAGGTTTTGACCATTCAATGTCATGCTATGAACACC
>NZUX01000035.1 GCA_002703645.1 Fidelibacterota bacterium
GCTTCTCCTGGAATTAAAGTTTCAGAAAAAGCCTTTGGTATGGGTAGAAGGTATCCAATAAACAATCAATATAGATATGAGAAATGTAAAAAATAGTTGTACGTATAAACTTATCAATCTAGAAAGGTATCTTTAATAAATGGAAAAGATAGGAAAAAGATTATTTATTATAGATGGTATGGCGATGATATATAGATCTCATTTTGCAATGATTAAAAATCCATTAACAACAAAAAATGGTCAACATACATCTGCTATTTATGGCCTTGCAAATTCAATTTTCAAATTAATAAAAGATGAAAATCCAGAATATCTTGCTATTGCAATGGATTGTAGAGAGCCGACATTTAGGCATAAAATGTATGATCAGTACAAAGCTAACAGAGAATCAATGCCAGAAGAATTAGTTAGTCAATTAGAAATCATTGATAAAATGATTAATTGGATGAATATACCAATTTTACGAAAACCTGGATTTGAAGCTGATGATATTATGGGGACATTATCAAAATTAGCATCAAAGCATAATGTTGCTACATATCTTGTAACTGGAGATAAAGATATGATGCAGCTAGTATCTGATGATGTTTTCTTATATAGCCCTGGAACTAGATTTAACCCTACTACAATTTATGATATTGATAAAGTAAAAGATAAATGGGGTGTCGAACCAGATAAAATGATTGAATTATTATCACTTTTAGGAGATTCTTCTGATAATATTCCTGGAGTAGATGGGGTTGGTAAAAAAACAGCAGCTAAATTACTTGAGAAGTATGGTGATATAGATACTATAGTTGAAAATATTGAAGAAATTCCCAATAAAAGAGTTCGACAAGGTCTATTGAAGGGTAGAGATACGCTTGCTCTTGCGATTAAGTTAGTAACAATTGATAATAGTGTTGAAATTGATACTTCTATGGATCAGTTGTTAAAGCAGCCTATGGATGATAGTTCTTTAAAAATATTTTTTAATGAATTGGAAATTCATAGCCTAGGAAGTACCTTGGATCGTATTGGTGAAAAATCTAAAATAGATAGTCCAGTTATTGTAGATAAGAAATATCGTTCTATTCTAACCAAGGAATCTTTAAGTGAATTTATATCTTCTTTAAATGATGAGATGCTTATTTCTATTGATTTAGAAACAACAGAGATAGACCCTATTAAAGCTGATATCGTAGGAATATCAATCTCATTTAAAGCTAATGAGGGATTTTATATACCTATTTTATTTCCTGAAAAAGATACTACAAAAGAATATAATCTTGATCTTGTATTTGTACTTAACTCATTAAAAGAAATTCTNGAAGATGAAAAATATAAAAAATGTGGTCAAAATATAAAATATGATTGNCTTATTTTTAAAAGACATGGTATTAATTTGAGAGGAATCTTTTTTGATAGTATGATTGCAGAACATATTTTACATCCTGAAAAAAATTCATATAAATTAGATAATCTGTCCATAGAATATATGGGCTATGAAATGCAGCCTATTGAAAATCTAATTGGTAAGGGGAAAGATCAAATTTCTATGTCTGAAGTCCCTCTAAAAGATATTCAATTTTATGCAGTAGAAGATTCTGATTTAGCTCTACAACTAACCCAAAAACTTCAAGATAAAATAAAAGAGAATAATTTAGAAACTCCTTATTTTGACATTGAAATTCCTTTGATTTCTGTTTTAGTTGATATGGAAGAGGAAGGTGTGTATGTTGACAAAGAAATGTTACAAAAATTATCTGTTGAGATAGATGTAAATATAGATAAGCTTCAGCAAGATATATATAAAATAGCTGATAAGGAGTTTAATATTAATTCTCCTCAACAATTAGCAGTTGTATTATTTGATGAATTAGAATTAAAAGAGATAAAAAAGAGAAGTACATCTATAGAAGTTTTAGAAACACTAAAATTTCATCATCCTCTCCCAGAATTAATTCTTAAATACAGGCATTTTTCAAAATTGAATTCAACATATATAAAAGCTCTTCCTAATCATATCAATTCTAGAACAGGTAGAGTNCATACGTCTTTTAATCAGACTATTGCATCGACAGGGAGATTATCAAGTACTAAACCTAATTTTCAGAATATNCCAATAAGAACTGAATTTGGTAAAAAAATAAGAAAAGCTATTAGNGCTCANGATGATAATTCNTTAATTTTTTCTGCTGATTACTCTCAAATAGAACTAAGAGTTATGGCTCATTATTCTCAAGAGCCAGAACTTTTGAATGCATTTAAAAATAATCTTGATATACATTCAAGAACCGCTTCATTAGTTTATGGAGTTAATGAAAAAGCCGTTACTCCTGAACAACGTAGAGCTGCAAAAGTTGTAAATTTTGGTATTATGTATGGCGCTGGACCTTTTAGGATGTCAAAAGAATTAGGTATATCTATGAAAGAGGCNAAGGAATTAATTGATACTTATTTTAAAACATATCCAGGGATTCAAACTTATATTCAAAAAACTATTGAAAATGCACATATTCGTGGTTATGTGCATACTCTAGGTGGAAGGAAACGATATGCACAATCACTTGGAACCTCTAACCTTAATATTCAAAAAGCAGAGGAGAGAGCTCTTATTAATATGCCTATACAGGGCACGGCTGCTGAGTTAGTTAAAATAGCAATGATTAATATTCATAATAAGATTAAAGAGAATAAATATAAGACAAAGATGATACTCCAGATACATGACGAATTAATTTTTGAGGTCCCTAAATATGAAATAGAAAGTATTTCAGAATTAGTTAAATTTGAAATGGAAAATGCTATAAAACTATCTATACCTCTCAAAGTAGATTATAATTGGGGTGATAGCTGGTATGAAGCTCACTAATAAAGGTAAAATTCATTGGAAGCATCAATTACATTAAAATCTTTAGCAAAGAAAAAAAATAATGATATAATACTTGCAGATTTATCTTTAGGTATAGAAAGTAAGTCTAATCATGCTATTGTTGGTCAAAATGGCGCTGGAAAGTCTACTATATTAAAAATATTAGCAGGTCTCATTGAAAAAGATGCTGGTACTGCATATATAAACGGGAAAGATATATCTACTAGACAAGCTGAGACTAAAATAGTTATAGGGTATATGCCTCAACATATTGATTTAGATAATGAAATGACTATTTTTGAAAATTTAATGATATTTGGAAGACTTTACGGTGTTTCTAATGAGTTGTTGAAGAATCGAATACTTAAATTTTCAGATATTTTTGATTATAAAAATCAATTATTAGAGTATCCTAAAAAACTTACACCTGGTATTTTAAGAACTATTCAGTTTACAAGGTCAATTATTCATAATCCAGAAATATTATTATTAGATGAACCTACTAGTAAAATGGACCCTAAAAATAAGATAAAAGTTTGGGAAATTCTTGATACTGAAGGTAAAGATAAAACAGTATTATTTACTAGTCAAGATTTTGATGAGGTTGAGAAATTTTCAGATAGAATATCAATTCTTCATCATGGACAAATTAGAATGGATGGTTCTCTTGATAAATTAGTAGGAGTTACAAAAGGATTATCAAAATATCAAATTAGATTTAAAGATTCTGTACCAGATGGTATAATTGATTCTATTGGTCAGATGCCAAAGATATTAAAGCCAGAAATTAATGGAAAAATATTAGAATTTTATTCTAATGAAAGAAAATTTTTCTTTGAGGTTCTAAAAGAAGTGATTATGTCAGATATATCTGATATTGATATGGACTTTTGTAAACTGATTGATCTATATTTAGGATTGATAGGTAGTAAGGTAGAATAGTGAATATTATCCTTCAAAGAGAATATTTAATTTTTAAACATAATATAATTTTTTATTTGTGTCTTTGGACTTTAATTCCAATGATTATCTATCTATTTATATCTTTTCCATTCTCTTTTTATATAAAATTACCAAATGGAATAAGTTATTTGAATTGGTCTTCAGTAGGTAATTGGGTTAGCGCTTCAAGTACATTATCATTTATAATATCAATGAATATTGCTAGTAAGTATATAGATGAAAATAGTTATTCAAGAACAATGCTTTGTACTCCAATATCAAATAAAGAGCATCTCTTAGGAGGCTTAATATGGTCTTTAATAATGGGTTTTATTCAGCTTATTTTTTCATTAGCTATTACATTATCATTTAAAAGTGCAAATTTATTTTTATTAGATATTTTATTGATAATTATATATATCATTCCGATTATTATTTTAATATCAAACATAGGCTTTCTTATTGGCTTATCTTGTAAGGGAGGCTTGATAAGAATAATTATAAGCTTAATATTTTTTCTATTTATTTATTTTAGTTCAGGTTTATTTGTTCCATTAAATAATGGATTACCGTATATATTTACTTTATCTCCTATTTACCTATCAGTCCAAAATATACAGGCGATTATGGCCAATGATTCATCAATGATTTCTTCTTCTTTAATTTTAGTCTTCATTTCTATTTTATTTTTTATTATTAATTTAGTTATCTCTTTTAAGGTTTTTAAATCATAGTGTCAGATAATTCTCCTTCAAAGAAAATTTTAAGTCTTGATGCAGGTGCATCAAAAATTCGTTTAGTTGTTTTTGATGAATTTGGTCATACTTTAGGTTCAATGGTTAAAAATCCAGGTGCAAATATATCAATTAATCCAGAAGAATCTTCAAAAAAGATAATTAAATCTATATCTGACCTATTAGATAGCCTTAGTCTTGGATATGATGATATTAATCATTATAGTCTAGGTATTGCAGGTATATCGGATGATAAGGGTAGGGACATGTTGTTCAAAAGATTAGATGATAAGCAAATTTCCAGTATTACTCATCTAAGCAGTGATGTTAACCCCATTTTTGAAATTAATTGCTCAGATGATAGTGCTATTTTAGTAAGTGTAGGTACTGGGTTTATATGTTTGGGAAGGAATCAAGAGGGTAAAATAATCAAAGCTGGTGGGAAGGGCCTAGAGCTTGATGCTGGCAGCGGATATTGGATTGGGAAAGAATTAATATTGAATCTTTCATTTAGTCGAGATATGGAGCAAGATGAAAATGAATTTTCAGAATTATTAGATATGACTCTAAAGCACTATCAAACGACTGAGCTTAATAATGTGCTTGATGGTATTATGGATTCTGATGATAAGTATAGCACTATTGCTTCAGTATCTAAGCCTTTAATTGGTCTTGCAAAAAAAGAAAATCAAATAGCTTTATCAATTGTACAACAAAGTACTCAGCATGTTGCAGAACATATTTTAACTCTTGCTGATCAAATTTCTTATTTAAATGATGACTTAATTATCATTGCTAATGGTGGAGTTTTAGAAGATTCTTTTTATAGACAATCACTTGAAGACGCTCTTTCGTTTGATTTTGAGAATATTAATTGGCTTTTTCCATCAATATCAACAGCGTATTATCCAGGCTTATTATCTTGTAAACTCATTGGGATAAATATTAATGTAGAACATCTTCTAAAACACAATCCTATCGTATGATGATTATTAGAGAAAAATATTTTTTCTATTTTTATTTAATTTTAATTATGCTAACTACAATTTGGGGCTCTAATCGTTCATTTAATAAAGTTGATAGACCATTTACTCATAGAGTTATAATGCCAAATAATTCAAATGGATGGCAGTATCTTGATTTAAGACAAAAAATTGCTCAATTAATTATGGTTAGAATTAGAACTGATTTTTATAACTCTGAAAACAATTATAAAAAGAAATTAAAGAAATGGATATCTGAAGAAGGTNTCGGAGGTGTCATCTTATTCCATGGGAATGGTAATATCCATGGTATTTATCATAATATTCAAGAGTTTCAAAGCTGGGCAAAAACCCCACTTATTGTAGGTTCTGACCTAGAAAGAGGGTTAGCTCAGCAAGTAGGTTCTGGAGCAACATCTTTTCCTCATCCCATGGCAGTAGCTGCAACGGGAGATACGCTGCTTTCATATAAACAGGGCTATATAACTGCACAAGAAGGATTGGCTGTTGGTATACATGCTATTTTTTCACCTATAATGGATGTGAATAATAACCCAAATAACCCAATTATCAATATTAGGGCCTACAGTGATAATCCTCAAGTTGTATCAGATTATGGAGTTGCTTTTATAAGAGGAGTTCAAGATAGGGGCGCAATTGCATGTCCAAAACATTTCCCCGGTCATGGTAATACTTCTACAGATAGCCATACATCACTACCGGTTATACCAGGTACAAAAGAAGAACTAGAAAAAATGGAATTATACCCTTTTAGGGAAGCTATTAAAGCTGGAGCAAAAATGGTTATGGTTGGGCATTTAGCAATTCCTGGTCTTGATTCAACTGGTACTCCATCTTCACATTCTAAAATTATTTCGACTGATTTACTGAAAGATGAGATGGGTTTTGATGGAATNCTTGTAACTGATGGACTTGAGATGGGNTCTATAACAAATAATTTCACAACAGGAGAAGCTTGTATCCGNGCTATTGAAGCTGGTTCAGATATTCTTCTATTACCGCTTAATGTAGATAAAGCAATTAACTTAATCTATGAGGCGGTTTTAGATGGTCGAATATCAGAAGAAAGAATTAATCAATCAGTTAAAAAAATATGGAAAATGAAAACTGAACTTGGNATTNTTCAGGATTCTAAAATTGATTGGACAAATATAGAGNATAACGTTGGCCTTTCAGATAATAAAGCAACTTCTCAATTTATTGCTAATAGATCAATCACTTTAGTTAAAAATGATAAAAAAATAGTTCCTCTTAAACCATCTAAGNTGAAAAAAATTACACATTTAATTCTNACAACTGATGATAATGGAAATAGAACTTTAGCAAGTTTNAGTAAAGACCTTTCTAGGACTCATAGAGGGGTAGAAAAAATTCTTATTGATTATAAGNTAAATGANAAAAGAATTAATAGTATTATTGATGATATTAGAGGAAGTAGTGTTGTAATTGTTTCAATGTTAATTCGAATAAGAATGGATAAAGGGGAATCTACAATTGATGANACTCATGCGCTTTTGCTTAGACGATTAAAAGAAGAAAATATTCCAACCGTAGGAGTGAGTTTTGGNAGTCCATACCTTCCTTCTTANGANGTACTTGATGCGTATATTTGTACCTATGGGTATGGAAGNACTTCTATGAAAGCTGCAGCTAATGCTATATGGGGAAGAAGCAATATAAAAGGGAAATTACCAGTCACCTTAAATGATAAATATAAAATAGGACATGGTATTGAATTAAAAAGTAGAAGATTTAGCTTTGATGATAATATNGATAAATATGANTTGCAATTAGCTTGGGATGTTATCGAAAATGCTATATCCTCAGATATTTTTCCAGGCGCACAAATTATGNTTGTTGAAGATAATAATATTATTGCTGAAAAATCTTTTGGGAAATTCACGTACAGTGATACTTCAAAAGAGGTAGATAATGAGTCTATATACGATATTGCTTCAATTACTAAAGTATTATCAGTTACACCTATTACAATGAAACTCATTAATCAAAAAAAACTNTCACTTGATCATACTTTAGATCAGTATTATTCAGATCTTNGTGGTACTATAAAGGGAGAAATTAAGATAAGACATCTCCTTACTCATTCATCAGGATTAAAACCATTTATCGAATTTTATAGATTAAACCCGGACATGAATAAGGATGCTATGATGAGTGAGATATTAAGCTTAGATCTTGATTTTACTCCAGGTGAAAAAATGCAATATAGTGACCTTGGGATTATAGTGCTAATGGATATTATAGANGATGTNTCTGNAACTAGCTTGGATCAATTATGTCAAAAATGGATATTTGACCAAATAGGAATGAATAATACATTTTATAATCCNGNTTTATCTATAAGGGATAATATTGTTCCAACAGAAGAAGATGATTACTTTCGAAATAAATTATTGATTGGTGATGTTCATGATGAGAATGCATATTTATTAGGAGGAGTTTCGGGCCATGCTGGAATTTTTTCAAATGCTAATGACCTTGCTAAATATGGTAAATTATTTTTAAATGGTGGTACTTGGCTTGGTAGTAGAATATTTCCAGAACATCAAATCGATTATTTTACTAATAGGCAAGAATTACCTCAAGGCTCTGATCGTGCTCTTGGTTGGGATACTCCTAGTCGAAATGGTAAAAGTTCTGCAGGTGATTATTTCTCTGANCACTCATATGGACATCTTGGGTTTACTGGTACATCATTATGGGTTGACCATAAAAATAAAGTTATAATAGTTTTACTTACTAATAGAGTTNATCCATCACGAGATACTAAAGGNATGTATGGTGTTCGAAGAGCATTNCATACTGAAGTTATGAAAGCTATTTTATAAAAGGGTATTCTTGGACCTTCTGATAATTATATTATTTTTAATTCTTTTTATTGGNTTAGGTCTATTTTTTAGTAGATCAAATAAAACTTCATCAGACTATTTTAAAGGAGATGGATCCATACCATGGGTAGTTGCAATGTTTTCAATTGTTGCGACAGAAACTTCAGTTTTAACCTTTGCTGGAATTCCTGGGATAGCATATAAATCAGGCTGGTGGTTTCTTCAGCTNGCTATTGGATATATAATAGGAAGAACGCTTGTATCTTTTTATTTATTACCAAAATATTTTTCAAATAATATAGTATCAATCTATGAGATTATAGGCAATCACTATGGTCCNCTTATTCATAAATTCTCATCTTTAGTTTTTTTAATTACAAGATTACTTGCTGATGGGATTCGTTTTTTACTAACAGCAATTTTATTTGATGTTTTAACAGGATGGGGTATAGTTAACTGTGTTTTAATTATTGGCTTAATTACTTTATTATACTCATATATTGGTGGTATTAAATCTATCTTATGGATAGATAGTATCCAATTTCTGATTTATTTAGGAGGGGGAATTATATCAATTTATTATATTTCTTCTTTCTTGACATCAAATCAGATTGCTAACGTTTTAGATAGCTCTTTATCTTCAATCTTTGTATTTCAAGGTTCTATTATTAATGATAGTAATTTATTTATCAGTGGAATTATTGGAGGAACATTGCTTTCCTTCTCATCTCATGGCGTTGATTATATGATGGTTCAACGAGCGTTATCTTGCAACAATCTTTCAAGTGCAAAAAAAGCGATGATAGGTAGTGGTCTTTTTGCACTTATTCAATTTTCTATTTTTTTATTAATTGGTAGTCTTTTAAGAGAGTTCTATATGAATGTAGATTTTTCTNCAATACCAGCTAGTTATGCAGANAATGGAGTCTTTAAGAAGGATAGAGAATTTGCTCATTTTATAGCAACTTATTTGCCTNTTGGAGTTAGAGGTGTCTTGATTGCTGGTATTATGTCTGCAGCAATGTCTACATTGAGCTCATCAATTAATTCTTTATCTTCATCTACAGTAAGAGATTTATTAGGGATAAAGGATAATATTTCTTTATCTAAGAAAATCAGTATTATCTGGGCATTTGCATTAATTATTATTGCATCAGTATTTGATCAGAGCAATGAATCACTNGTTATTACTGGTTTAAGAATTGCATCTTTTACATATGGTATACTTCTNAGCCTATTCTTAATCCANNTAATGAATAAGAAGCCAAAAGATTGGATGGTTTTAATAGGATCAGCTTCAGGGATTATTAGCGTTTTTATTTTACAGTCATATGNAGTTGCATGGACATGGTTTATACTTATATCAACAATGGTTAATGTTATAGTTTCATTAGNTTTATTAAACTTATTTNGTGATGAATAATAGACTTATATATATATTATTTATTTCTATTTCTTTAACATCTTTATCGGGAAAATCCTATACAAATGGAATTGATATTTTCTTTAGTTCTGATTTATCTAAATATGAAACATTNCGAATTGCTGTTGTTGCTAATCATACAAGCCTAGATAAAGATGGAAATAGTTTGGTTGATTTAGCTAATGACTACCTTAATCTTAAAGCTATTTTTACTCCAGANCATGGNCTGTTTGGGAAAGATGANGCTGGGAAAAAAATTAATGATAATGCTTTTAATGGAATTCCAGTTTATAGTTTGTATGGTAAAAATAAAAAACCTACCTCAGATCAACTGAAAAATATAGATCTTGTATTATTTGATATGCAGGANATTGGCTCAAGGTATTATACCTATATAAGTACAATGACTTATGTTATGCAGGCAGCATTAGATAATGAAGTTAAAATTATTGTTTTAGATAGACCTAATCCTATTGGGAGAGCAATTGAAGGACCTATACTTAGGAATGGATTTCAGTCATTTGTGGGTATGCATCCAATTCCAATTAGACATGGACTTACAATCGGAGAGTTGGCTTTAATGATTGAAGGAATGANTTGGATTAGTGGTGATGGTGATTTGGATTTAGAGGTGATAAAAGTTTTAGGATGGAATGGAAAACCTNTAAGTATAGATATTCCACCTTCTCCAAATATTCCAGATCTTGAAACAGCTATAATTTATAGTGGCTTATGTCTTTTAGAAGGTACAAATATATCAGAGGGGAGAGGTACAGATACTCCATTTAAAATTCTTGGAGCTCCTTGGTTGAATTCAGACGATGTATTAGATAGAATTAAATCATCTGGAGTTAGAGGTGNTGATGTTTCAGGAANAACATTTATTCCAAAATCAATCCCAGGGAAAGCCGCATATCCAAAATANAAATCTGAAGAGTGTAAAGGCATTAAAATNGATATCACTGATTTTGATTCATTCTATCCTCTTAAGCTAGGTGTATTAATTTTAAAAAGCATTCATGATTCTGACCCTGAAAATTTTAAAATACTTGAAACTAATTTTATTGATAAACTATATGGTTCTGATCAGCTTAAAGAAAATATAATTAATGGGTTAAGTATTAATGAGTTAGTATTAACTTGGAAATATGAATCAGAACAATTTAGAAAGGTTAGTCANCCTTACAGGATATATAAATGAGCATTATTGATTACGGAATTATAATTATTTATTTATTTTCTGTATTCTATATCGGACTTCGATACAGAGATAAATCTTCAGATTTTTCTACATTNATGATTGCAGATAGAAAAGTAGGATTATCTCTTGGCGTCGCAACGATGCTTGGCACAGAGCTTGGATTAATTACTGTTATGTATAACTCTCAAACGGGAGTACTTAATCATTTCTCTGCTTTTCATATTGGGCTCTTTGCATTTATCGTTACTCTTGCAGTTGGGCTCACAGGTATTGTCGTTGTAAAGCTGAGAGAGTTAGAAGTGAAAAGTATCCCCGAATATTATGAAATTCGATTTGGTAAAAAAGTAAGANTNCTTGGAGCTGTATTATTGGTTATAGGTGGAATTCTTAATATGGGATTGTTTTTAAAGGTTGGGGCTATTTTTATACAAGGAATTTTTGGAATAGATNCATCCGGAGCAACTCTTCCTATTATNATGATAATTCTACTGATTATGGTATTGGTTTATACAATGCTTGGAGGAATGATATCAGTTATTATNACAGATTATATACAGTTTGTAGTTTTATCCATAGGCTTNATTNCAAGCGTAGTTATCTGTNTTATGCATTTTGGNTGGACAAATATATTTACACAGCTAGAAGTATTAACAAATCAATCTGCAGCTATATATGATCCTATTCAAAGTAGAGGTGGTTTCTATATCACTTGGCAGGTTGTCCTTGGGTTTGTAAGTGCGGTAGTTTGGCCAACCGCTATTACTAGAGCTCTTTCGCTGAATAGCCCTGATATGGTTAANAAACAGTATATATGGTCTTCAGTATCATTNCTTATTAGATTTATGATTCCATGNTTTTTAGGNATATGNGCATATATACACTATGGTGGNGCTGTAGATGATAATACATTAATTATGATGCCACGGTTTTTATCTGAGATACTGCCTATTGGAATCCTTGGAATTATGACAGCAGCAATGCTTGCAGCATTTATGAGTACTCACGATAGCTACTTATTATGCTGGAGTACAATTATTACCAATGATATTATCAATCCATTATCTGGGGGAAATTTAAGTTCTGAAAAGAAAATTAAATTTAGTAGAATAATAATTTTTATCCTTGGTGTATACATTCTTTATTGGGGGCTTGTCTATGATGGAGGGGACTCTATATGGAGTTATCTTGGTATAACGGGTGCTATCTATTTTACGGGTGCTATATCAGTAATTTTATTTGGTATCTATTGGAGCAAAGCAAGCTCCACAGGTGCTATAGCTGCTCTTCTAGGTGGTTTAAGCGCTCTTTTTGGACTTGAGCCAATACGCCTTTCAATTCCAATGATAAGCAATATGAAACCAGAAGAAATCGGTCTTCTAACTTTAGTTATTACAGCGATGCTAATGGTGGTTTTCTCATTGCTATTCCCAGATAAAGAACAACCGGGGAGGTCAGTATGATATTTTGGAAATTACTATGGCAGTTTCTATTTATATCTGGATTTGTAATTTTTATTTATATGTTTATTATTTTTAGTCATAGAGGTTATCATGAGCTTGTAGATTTATTAAAGGGGAATGATGAAGAATAGCTATAAACGAACTATCTTTTCATGGTCGATGTATGATTTTGCAAATCAGCCATTTACAACGCTTGTCATTACATTTATTTATAGTACATACTTTGTTAAAGGTATTGCTCCTGATGAGATTACAGGAACGGTACTATGGTCAAGAGGAATAACGATTACAGCGCTTGTGGTGGCATTAATATCTCCTATTATGGGAGCGATTGCAGATCAGGGTGGCTATAGAAAAATATTTCTTATTTTTTGGAGTTGGGTTTGTATCATCGGTTCATTCTTTTCTTTTTACGCGATGCCAGGTGAAATTACAAAGGCTTTATTCTGGGTGGTTATTGCAAATATAGGGTTTGAGATGGGAGGAGTATTCTGTAATGCCTACCTTCCTCATATTGCACCCAAAGAAAAAATTGGACGCATATCAGGGTACGGTTGGTCCTTCGGCTATGTAGGAGGGCTTCTTTCACTTATTATTGTTATGGTCTTGCTTGTTAATCCAGAGACTCCTGCTTTTGGTTTTAGTACAGAAAATGGTGAGAATATTAGAGCAACAAACCTGCTGGTTGCAATATGGTTTGCTATTTTTAGTATTCCCACTTTCCTATGGGTAAAAGATAAGCCAGTTAGCCAAAAGATGTCATTTTTATTAGTTAAAAATTCCTATGCACAAATCAAAAGCACATTTAAAGAAATTAAAAAATACAAGCAAGTTTCACGATTTTTAATTGCTAGAATTCTCTATAATGATGGGCTTATTACCATCTTTTCATTTGGAGGAATTTATGCAGCCGGAACCTTCGGGTTTACATTTGATGAGATTATGATTTTTGGAATTGTGCTTAATGTTACTGCTGGTCTTGGAGCATTCATGTTTGGTTTCCTTGATGATAAAATTGGAGGGAAGAATACTATCCAGCTTAGTAATCTAGGTCTTATTATTGCATGTTTATTAGCGGTATTCACAACGAGTAAAACAGTTTTCTGGATTGCTGGAATTCTTATTGGTATATGCTCTGGTCCAAATCAAGCTTCAAGCAGATCTCTTATGTCGAGATTCACTCCGAAGAATAAACAGAATGAGTTTTTCGGATTTTTTGCATTCTCTGGTAAAGCAACAGCCTTTGTTGGTCCAATGATGCTTGGAGTATTAACCGCTGCATTCGGCTCTCAGCGATTTGGGGTTGCAGTTGTGGCTCTCCTTGTTTTTCTTGGTGCTTTTGTTCTTCATGGACTTGATGAAGAGGAAGGTGCTAGAGAGTCTTTAGATAACTCTTAGTAAGTATAGTTTAAGTTTTTTAATTCTATTAACGGTTATTAAAGTTTCTTGAATAGGTATCAATACCATAGCTACTTTGAGTAGTTCTATAGTATATTTTTAAATTACCTTCTTGAGTTAATTTATAGCCAATAAACCATGGTGGAGATTCATAATACTCAATATAACTTCCAGGAACTTCTTTAAAACTCCAATCTATAAATGATATGTTTAAATATAAATATTGATCTGTCCAATGATCTTCATTGGTTTCATCATAATCATCTGGTTTCCAGGCTGGTTTCCAGGTTCCAGAGAACTCCCATAGATAAGGCTCATTATCCCAGTAAATATTAAAATTATCACAGCTAATATTAAGTATGTAGTCATTATCATCTAATATATATGTTTGTATGTTATCTAAATTCCATTCATTCCATTCTTGATTGCTATATTCTCCGTAATTTAATATCCATGTATCTTCAAGAGATTCATCAAACAGGTATCCTGGCCCTCCGCATATATTACATCTATCGATTATACTTCCTTCACAGTCACAGATATCATCAGCTAAATCAGTAGGGTAAATACAATCATTATTATCAATATTAGCATCGGGGACATAGTTGCAAGCAGTTTCATCTATGCAACCTAAAACATCATCATCTTCTAAGGGGATATCTTCACAGGCGGCAAGTAGTAATAATATAAATAATAGAATAACCATTAAATAATTTATGAATTATAATCTTAACTATCAAAATTTGCTTGATCTTAAAAAATAGTTATAAGAAATATTTATAGTAAAACTTTAAAAAAATAAGTTAAATAATTATTTAATGTAAAACTTTAAGTAATTACTTGGAAATAACCTTTTTTATTTCTTATTTTATTAATCATTATTTAGTTCTAAAATTGAAAAATATAATATCAATATCAATCATCCTTTCTTTTTTTATGATATTTAATATCGCTGCAACTTCGACCAATAAAAATATTGAAGTTACTGTCAAAACTCAAAAAATAGATAATCCTAACGTTGCTATTAAACTAGTTGAAGAGTTTAATAGAATGGGAGGGGTTGTGCACGCTGAGAGTGCTTATGCAACTAGTACTTTTATGATTATATACAAAAGTAATTCACTTACGCATAAAACTATAGAGGGTATATTTTCTAAATGGGGATGTGAACAGGTTAATATATCTTACGCGCTTTTAAATTGATCTTTAAAGGCTTTTTTAAAGCTGTAAGCACATAAACTACCAAGTAGACCACAGAAGCCTCCAATGAGTATTGTCACTATCATGGCACCAATCCAGTGTTCAAATCCAATCATCGCTGAGACTCTTGTTATAATTAGTTCTCCACCTGTATGAAATTTATAGAAGAACATGGTTAGCCATGGGAGTGCTCCGCATAGAAATCCGTTTAATAGAGATGTTAGATAGCTTCTTGAAATTAATCCTACCATTGAAGAGGTGACTACTACAAACCACCAAGGCAATTGAGATAAAACAAGTAAAGAGAATATTGATATTACAATAATATTCATGATTTATCCTTTGGTTTGAATATAGTGGTATGACCATCTAGTTCATTTACATTGTACGGAAAATTGAGTTCATAAAGTTCACCTTCTACCCATTTGTCTACAAAATCATCATAGTGTTTGCTACCAGGAAATCCACTTTGTCCCCCTGGATAGATCCCATATCCTTTAGGTTTATCTCCAAGCTCTACAACATATCTCCAGCTTGGGCCATGAGTTTTAGCTGTTGCATTTGGAATATTCCAATCACCACCAGTAGGTAAATGCATTCTTCCAAGACCGGGGACTTTTGCAAGATGATGAATATCTGTTCCTCTTGAGTTTTTCCATTCCCATGTATCACTGAGCGAACCTAATTTGTCAATTAGTTGCGAGGCTTCTTTTTTAAAGGCTTGATTAATGATATCTACAGAGGTTTCTTTATCTGATGTATTGATATTATTAAACCATTTGCTATTCGGTTTTTCAATAATTAAATCAGTTAAAATTCTATAATTAGGCCATTCTGTATCATCATCGGCATTACCTAATTCATCTTGAAATGTCATTTTTGCAATTGCTTTAATCCATACATCAAACAAAATTGACATTCTTGAATCTGGATTGTAGAAGTAATCCCAATTCAATAAAGCGTTAATTAGTGATTGTTCATCTTGTGTTAAGCTTTTTTTATCAAGTGATTCTATCATCGTAGGCAAAGCTCTTTGAGCAAGAAGGCTTTTATTATCATTTTGAATTTTTCTTAAATCATCATAGTTACCACTGTCTATTTCAGATAATAGATTATCGATTCTCGTTCCTCTAAATAAAGGAGCATAATCACCTGGAACAAAGTAAGGATATGATGAATCAACAGGCTTTTGATTTGCTGAACTCAAGTAACCTTCTTCTGGATTAATAGAGTATGGACGATGATTCATTGGAACAGGGCTACGCCAATCATGTGCTGGATTTGCCCCATCCATAATAAATCTTCCTTGGAGATTCCATTTAGGTATTAGTCTATTTGTTTGCCAAATTGCAATATCATTATCTTTACTTGCATAGATAATATTTTGTCCTGGACATGAGAAATGTGATATAGCTTCAAGATAATCATCATAGTTTTTAGCTTTATTAAGCATATAAAATGTTTTTGATTCCATCGATGGATCGGTAGCAAGCCATCTCATCGCCCTTCCTTCAGGTACTGCGCTTCCATATCTAGGCATTTTATTAAAGATATCATGCGTCATTATTGGTCCATGATGGGTTAAAAGAGTTGTATCAAGAATGGTCTCTGAGTATCGTACTTTTATTTTTTCAATATTAATTGATGTTTTTTTCCACTCTCCATCATGCCAGTATTCTTTTTTTGTTTTATCTTTGAATGTAATATCATAAAAATCCATAACATCATTCATCCCATTTGTACTACCCCAGGCAATATTTTCATTATAGCCAATTACAACAGATGGTGCACCAAGAAGAGAGACTCCATATGCATTAATTCCGGGAGCTATTAAGTGGTTCTCATACCATATTGACGGTAGAGTTAAGTTAAGATGAGGGTCGTTTGCAAGAATAGGTTTTCCAGTAGATGATTTATCACCAGAGATTGCAAAATTATTACTTCCATTATTTTTAGCGGGTTTATATTTAAAGTTGCTGCTATATGGATTTGATATATATAGATCATTAGGCTCTAAAGTTTCTACTGGTTTGAAATCCCATTTTTTACTCTTTGGTATTATTGGAGCTAGCATAGGAGAGTCAAAACTATAGAGCTCTTTATAATCCGTCATTCCATATTCTTTTAAAAATTTTGTATGAGCAAAATCATTTGTTGATCCTGCAAGCTCCCATGCCATGTACATATAAAGAAGGGCACATTTCCTTGTTGTCCACTTTTCAGGGCTATAATCTAAAATTTTGTATTCAATAGGGTATGTATCTGGTGTAAGTGAATTAATATATGCATTGATTCCAGCTCCATAGGCTTCTAGTGATGCAATCATAACAGAATCTTCTTTATAAAACTCAACTACACCTTCTGCTCCTCTTATCATTCCTATCCTTCGTTGAAAACGATCGTAATTAAGAGCTCGTTCTCCAATAATTTCAGATAACCTTCCACCTGCAGCCATGACTTGGAATTCCATTTGCCACAATCTATCAAAAGCATGAATATATCCCTGTGTATAAAAAAGATCATGTTCATTATTTGCAAATATATGTGGTATCCGTCTATCATCCCAGACTACACTGACACTATCTTTCAATCCATCTAAAAAAATATTTTCATCAGGAAGCTTATCTGAATTTGTAAGTGCAAGATAGCCATGAAATGGATCAAAGAATTTTCCTAGAGGAGGAAGTTGTTCTAACTTATTATCCATAAAGTAAATTGCGATTACTGTAAATGATAAGGTGATGAAAAATATTATTTTATTTAAAATGATTTCACTCCAATTAAAAGATGAAATAAATTAAAAAAAGATGCTGTATCAGCAAAGTTTAAATTTCTTAAAATATTATAAGCATATATAGTAGATAATATTGGATAATCCCCTTGATGTTGTAGTATAAAGTTCGATAATTTATAGAGTATCCAAATATGGTAGAAAATGAGTATCGCCACTAATCGAAAAGCACATCATGAATATCACATACTGGATAAGTATGAAGCTGGAGTTGCTTTAAAAGGCTCTGAAGTAAAATCTATTCGTGATGGTAAGGTTAGTATTAAAGAGTCTTATATCCGATTTATAAAAAATGAGCTTTATATAGTTGGAATGCATGTTGCCGAGTATGAGAACAGAGGCTATGAAGATGTGCAGCATATTAGAGATAGAAAATTACTGCTTCACAAGAGAGAGCTATCTAAGCTTAAATCGAAAATAGATGAAAAGGGTGTTACCATGGTACCTCTAAGTATCTATTTAAAAAAAAATTTAATTAAGATTGAATTTGGTATTGCAAAAGGCAAAAAACTATGGGATAAAAGAAAAGATAAAATGGATAAAGATGTTAAACGAAGTATTGATCGAAAAATGAAGGAATTAAAAAATAGATGAGTAAAGCAACTCTAAATGAACAAATGGATGTTATTAGTGTTGGTATTGAAGAGGTTGTTCCTCAAGAACAGCTAGAAAAGCAGATATCAACTTCAATTAAAGATAATAAGCCTCTTAGAGTTAAACTTGGTTGCGACCCTAGTCGTCCAGACTTGCATATTGGCCATGCAGTATTACTCCGTAAGCTTAGGCAGTTTCAAGATTTTGGACACACGGCTGTTTTAATTATTGGCGACTTTACAGCTATGATTGGTGATCCTACTGGTAAAAATAAAACACGTCCTCAAATTACTTTAGAAGAGACAAAGGCCAATGCTAAAACATATATTGACCAAGCAACAATTATTCTTAATAAAGATAATTTAGAAGTTGTTTATAATTCTGATTGGCTAGATAAGCTAAATTTTGGAGATGTTATTAAAATTGCATCTAAATATACTGTTGCCCAAATGCTTGAAAGAGATGATTTTACTAAAAGATATAGCTCTGGTAAGCCTATATCTCTTCATGAATTTCTCTATCCTTTAGCCCAAGGCTATGATAGTGTAGTTATAAAATCAGATATTGAATTAGGAGGAACAGACCAAAAGTTCAATCTTCTTGTTGGTCGTGCGCTGCAAAAAGAGTATGGACAAAAACCTCAATCCATAATTACAGCTCCACTTCTTGAAGGAACTGATGGTGTCGAGAAAATGTCAAAATCAAATGATAACTATATTGCGCTAACTGATTCTGCTGATGATATGTATGGTAAAGTTTTATCTATTCCTGATACAATGATATTAAAGTATTTTGAATTTTGTACTAATATTAGAGACGATGAGTTATTAAACTATAAAAGCCAGCTTGAATCAGGGAAAGTAAATCCTCGTGATACAAAAAGACAGCTAGCTAGAGATGTTGTTGCTATTTATCATAGTAGTGAGAAGGCTATTGCTGCAGAACAAAACTTCGATAAACTTTTTATTAAAAAAGATATTCCTGATGATATTCCAGAGTGCATATTATCAGAATCAACAAAGCTAATTGATGTTATGGTATCAAATGGCATGGTTTCAAGTAATGGTGAAGCCAGGAGAATGATAAAGCAAGGTGCCGTAAAACTTAATGATGAAAAAATCAGTGATGGATTTATTAATGTAGATTCAGGTAACAACTTAATCCTTAAAGTTGGGAAGAGGAGGTTCTTAAAAATAAAATGATATATTTCATTAGTATTTTTATATTTTTTATTGCTCAAGCTCAAGATTTAGAAATCCCTGATCAGTTAAAAAAACCACCAATGGCAGAAAATTCAATTTTAATTGCTGATGATAAGGCTGTTACTCCAAAATCAATTATTTTAATTATCGCTGATGGAGCAGGTATAGGACACTATACTTTATCTTACTATGCAAATGAGAAATTTTCACCTTCCCATTTTCAGCATGTAGGGTTAGTTGCAACACATCCTAACGATGGATTTAAAAAAGTAGCAGACTCTGCATCAAGTGGCACAGCTATAGCTACTGGCCAAAAAACATATAATGGTGCAATATCTGTTAATGATAGGGGGGAGCCTATAGAAACAATTTTAGAGATTGCAAATAGGATGGGAATGTCAACCGGTATTGTTGCAACCTCATCTGTTACTCATGCGACGCCTGCGAGCTTTATTGCTCATATTGATTCTAGGAAAAAAGAAGCTGAAATTGCTAGACAAATGGCTAAATCTAATGTTGATGTTATTTTTGGAGGTGGAGCAAATTTTTGGAGTGATGATATCCAAGAAATTTTGAGAGATAATAATGGGCAGTATATAACTGATATTGATGAATCTCATAATCCTTCTAAGAGAATTGTTGGTTTATTTAATGAAGGCCCTATGAGTTCACATAGCGAAGGAAGAAGCCCCACAACGACAGAGATGGCAAAAAGAGCGCTAAGTATTCTTGATAATAATACAGGTGGCTTCTTCTTGATGATTGAAGAATCTCAAATTGATTGGGGTGGACATTCTAATGATCCTGAATATATAAAAGGAGAAATGCAATCACTTAATGATTTAATTGATATGTGTCTTCAATATCAGCTTGAAAATCAGAATGTCTTAGTTATATTAACGGGAGACCAGGAATCTGGTGGAGTAGCTATTCATGATGGGCAGGAAGGGAATTTAGATGTGCAATTTACTTCAGACTATCACTCAGCTAATTTTGTACCAATATGGGCAAGCGGTCCAGGAGCTCATTTTTTTGATGCCATGATGGATAATACCATGATTGGTAAACAGCTTATTAAATACGTTAAAAATAGATGAATTCTAAGCTTACTGTTAAAACAGCTTATGCTAATATTTATAGCAATCCCCAATTTAGCTCTCAGCTTGTTACTCAAGCTTTGTTTTTTGAAACTTTAGAAGTTATTTCACATCATGGAAATTGGTTTAAGGTTTCTCAGTGGGATAACTATATAGGTTATATTCATAAATTTTATTTATTTGACGATATAGCAGATAAAGAGAAAAAATATATAATTAAAGATAGATTTCTTTTTTTATATGATTCAGTAGATTTTAAGAATATTGCAATGGTTGCTCCGTTTGGCTGTGAAATTCCCGCTATATTAGTTGATAATAATTATTATACGATTCAGTCTGATAATAAATACTTTTTTAAAGAGGGCTCCTATATATTCAAGAATGACAAACGTTCTGAAATTATAGAATGTTCAAAAAAACTTATAGGTAGTCCTTATTTATGGGGTGGAAAAACTCCTTTTGGGTATGATTGCTCTGGGTTCGTTCAACAAGTTTTTAAAAGTATAAATATCTCACTTAAAAGAGATACTAGTGAGCAAATTAAAGATAAGCGGATGAATAGTATAGATATTACTTCTGTTAATATCGGAGATATTGTATTCTTTGACATGGAAGGAAATGGAGTTGATCATGTTGGTATATGGTATGGAGAAAATCAGATTATTCATTGTGGAGGAGAAGTTAAAATTCAGAGTATTAAGGAGTTTGAAAACCATATCATCGATATAAAATCAATAGGTAATCTTATTAATGAGTAGCAGTGGAATTTTAAATAGGAAGGTTTTAGTTTTAAATCAAAGTTATGAGCCTTTAATGGTGATTAATGCTAAAAGAGCGATTATACTTGTAATTAAAGATAAAGTAGAGATGTTAGAAAAATACGCAGAGAGTATTCGGTCTGTAAAAACAAAGTTTGACCTTCCCAGTGTTGTCAAACTTAATTTTTATGTACATCTGAAATATAAAGATATTGTACTTAATAGAAACAATCTTCTAAAGAGAGATAATCAAGAATGTCAATACTGTGGAGAAACAAAAAAGCCTCTTACTATTGATCATGTTATTCCTCGAAATAAAGGTGGACAAGACACATGGGAAAACCTTGTAGCTGCTTGCGCTAAGTGTAATACTAAAAAAGGTGATTTTTTACTTAAAAATATTAATATGAAGCTTTTAAAAAAACCTAGAAAACCATCAAAAATATTTCATTTACAAAGTTATGTGAATAAGAATCAAGATAATTGGAAACGATATCTATTTATGGAAGGATAGTAATGGATAAAACTGAAAAAAAGAAGAGAGTATTGTCTGGTATACAGCCTTCAGGCCATCTTTGTATATCGAACCATATTGGAGCAATGAAGAATTGGGTGAAGCTTCAAGATGAATATGAGTGTGTGTATCTTATAGTAGACTTACACTCATTAACTGTAAATCAAAATCCATCTGAACTTAGACAGAGATGCTACTCTTATATTGCTCAGTATTTAGCATGTGGGATTAATCCAGATAAAAGTTTAATTGTGGTACAATCACATGTCCCAGCGCATGCAGAATTAACATGGGTTCTTAATACAATCACTTATCTTGGAGAGCTTAATCGAATGACTCAATTTAAAGATAAGTCGAAAAAAGAAAAAAATATCAATTTAGGTCTTTATACATACCCCGTATTAATGGCATCTGATATTCTCTTATATCAAGCAGACTTAGTTCCTGTTGGAGCCGATCAGAAACAGCACCTTGAATTATCTAGAGATCTTGCACATAGATTTAATACTAAATATTCTCCAACATTTACTATTCCAGACCCATTTATTCCAAAGCAAGGTGGCCGAATAATGTCTCTTCAATCTCCAGATTCTAAGATGTCTAAGTCTGATGATAATCCTAATAATTATATTGCTCTATTAGATGAGCCATCCGTTATACTTAAAAAAATTAAAAGAGCAGTGACAGATTCAAATACTGATATTAAATATGATGAATCAAGGCCGGGGCTATATAATCTTATAAATATATATAGTGCTTATTCGGGACAAAAACCATCTGATATAGAAAATATGTATATTGGGAAAATGTATTCCGACTTTAAAAATGATCTTGCAGAAATTATTATTGAATCATTACAACCAATTCAAAAAGAATATTCAAAAATTTTTAATGATAAAGAATACTTAGATAAATTGCTACTAGATGGGGCTATTAAGGCTCGTTATATTGCATCAAAAACACTTACTAAGGTTTATAGAAAAATAGGACTAGTAAAAAAAATTAGATAATGATTGAGCAAAAATATAGTATAAAATTGAATAACTTTGAAGGACCTATGGATTTATTATTATATTTTATAAATCGTGATAAAATTGATATATATGATATTCCTATTTTGAAGATTACAAATGATTACCTTGAATATGTAGGTGTAATGGAAAAAATGGATATTGACCTTGGTGCTGAATTCATTTATATGAGTACATTGCTCATTCAAATTAAGGCTAGAATGTTACTTCCAAAGGTCATAGATGAAAATAGTGAGCAATTAGAAGACCCTAGGATTGAACTTGTTCATAGAATATTAGAATATAAACGTTTTAAGAAAGTAAGTGATAAGCTAGAAGATAAGCTTAATCATCATAATAAGAGGTATCCAAAAGGAAGTTTAATGAACTATTCTCCTACTTTAGATATGGATAATATTCTACCTTTAGATGTAAAGCTTTTTGATCTTGCAAAAACATTTAAGAATATTCTTGAAAATTTACCTGAAAATAATGAATTTGATATTATTGCAGAGGAAATCACTTTACAAGAGCAAATAAATTTCATAAAAGATATGCTCTTAAATAAAGAAAAATTTCACCTTACTGATGTAATCACTAAAAAATCAAAAATTTATGTAGTTAGTTTATTTTTAGCCCTTCTTGAATTAATTAGATTGGAAGAAATTAATTTTAGGCAAACTCAAAATTTTTCAGATATAATAATTAGTAGGATTAACTAATGAACATTAAAAATATAATCGAAGTACTAATTCACTCTTCTCCCAATCCTATTTCAGCTAAAGATATACAATATGCAATTAAAGATCAGGAAGTTGAAAATTTATCTAAAATTATTGATGAAATTAATAAAGAGTATGAGGGGCAAGGTAAAGGATATAGAATAGAGAAAATTAGTGGAGGTTTTCAGTTGTTATCCAATTCTATATACCATCCTTATATTGAAAGACTTCAGAATGAAATTAAAAAACCAAGATTTTCAAAAGCTGCTATTGAGACATTATCTATTATTGCTTATAAACAACCAATAACAAGGGCAGAGGTCGAACATATTAGAGGAGTTGACTCATCCGGTGTTATTAAAAATCTTTTAGAAAAAGGGTTAATATCTATAAAAGGTAGAGATGAAGGGCTCGGAAGAGCTTTATTATATGTAACTACACCTGTTTTTTTAGAGTTATTTGGCTTAAATAAAATAATAGATTTACCTACTTTAGATGAATTAACTCAACTAGTAGATAATCAAAGTAACCCTACATCAAATTAAAATGAGAATAAATAAATTTTTAGCACATTGCGGTATTGATTCAAGGAGAAAATGTGAATCTTATATATTGGCATCTAGAGTGACCGTTAATGGAAAAGTCATAAAGGATCTTTCTTTTATTGTAAATGAAAATGATATAGTAGAGGTTGATGATAATAGGGTTTCAATACCTAATAATTATGAGTATCATATTCTCCATAAACCTAAAGGATATATATGTACTAGTAGAGATGAGCTAGGTAGAAAAAATGTAATTGAGCTAATTAAATCTAGCCATAGACTATATACCGTTGGAAGATTAGATAAAGATACTACAGGTCTATTAGTATTAACTGATGATGGAAATTTTGCAAATAATATTTTACATCCAAGATATAAGATTGAAAGGAAATATTACGCCTACACAAAAGATAAGTTAAGCGTTGATGATATAATAAAAATTAAAAAAGGTATATACTTATCAAGGGCAGAAAAAGTCAAGGCTGATATTAAGCATATGGATTATGCTAAAGGTAAACACAAATGGCGTATTATCTTAAAAGAGGGTAAAAATCGTGAAATTAGAAGAATCTTTTTAAGATTTAATATTAAGGTCTATAATCTACATCGTTATGCCTTTGGAGGATTGACTTTAAAGGGCATTGATAAGGGGAAATCAAAAAAAATAGATTATAAAGTAGCTAAATCAATAATTAGATGATTATTAGTAAATTAAAAAACAAACAAAATAATATTTCCTATATATATAGTTATCCTTATATTACTGGGCTTTTTTAAAATGTATGGAGAAAAAAATTGATAATTGCCATTGATGGTCCAGCTGGTTCTGGAAAATCCACAACTGCTAAAATTATAGCTGATAAATTAAAGATTTCATATCTTGATACGGGAGCTATGTATAGAGCAGTAACTGCTTATTTTATTGATAATAATTATTCTGTAGATTCCGATAATATGTATAGTATAATGGATTCTATCATAATTGAATTCCATGAATCTTCAGTATTATTGAATAATCAAGATTTTACATATAGGTTAAGGGATAATGATGTCTCATCTTTAGTTAGTAAAATTAGTTCAAATAAGATCGTTCGAGATAGAATGGTTTTGATTCAAAGGAATATATCAGAAAATAAATCTATAGTAGTAGATGGCAGAGATATTGGTACAGTAGTTTTCCCTAATGCTGATTATAAATTTTTTATAACTGCAGGTATCAAAGAAAGAGCTTCAAGAAGATATCGTGAATTAAAGTTGCAAGATAGAGAAGTTGAACTTATTAATATCGAACAGCAAATTGAAGAAAGAGATTATCTTGATAGCACAAGAAAAAACTCTCCATTAAAAAAAGCAGATGGTGCGATTGTTATTGATACTACTCATCTACATATAGAAGAGCAAGTCAATACAATCTTAAAAATAATAAACAATAACTAGGAGAAAGCCCTTAATGATTTATAAAGAAGAAGATAATATACAAGAAGAAGCAGTAGTTTCAGAGGAAGTAGATGCTCAAGAAGAAGCAGTGGTTTCAGAGGAAGTAGATGCTCAAGAAGAAGCAGTGGTTTCAGAGGAAGTAGATGCTCAAGAAGAAGCAGTAGTTTCAGAGGAAGTAGATGCTCAAGAAGAAGCAGTAGTTTCAGAAGATTCTAATGATGAAACAAAAGCAGAAGCTAAAGATATTGTAGATTACCTATCTTCTGATATATTAGAAATTAGACAAGTTAATGAAGAAGATCTTATAGATACTAATGTCGAAGAAAAATTTATTTTAAATGAAGATTTGGTTGTAAATGTTAGAAAAAATAATATTGTTAATGGAAATGTTGTAAATGTGTCAGATAGAGATGTATTTATAGATATTGGCTTTAAAACTGAAGGGATTGTTCCTTTATCTGAATTTAAAAATCCACCTATTATAGGTAAGGAACTAGAAGTCGTCGTTGAAAAATTTGAAGATACTAAAGGTAATTTATTATTGTCAAAAGAGAAGGCAGATTTTATTAAAAGGTGGAATTCAATCAAAGAAGCTCATGATAATGAAGAAACTATTAATGGTACTATAGTACGAAGAATTAAAGGCGGTATGGTAGTGGACTTAGATGTTATTCAAGCTTTTTTACCAGGCTCTCAAATTGATATTAAACCTGTTACTGACTTTGATGAATATCTTGGAAAAGAGTTTGAATTTAAAATTGTTAAAATAAATGAATTAAGAAAGAATGTCGTCTTATCAAGAAAAGAACTACTTGCTACTGATTTAAAAGAAAAACGCAAAAAAGTTATAGAAGAAATGGAACAAGGAATGGTTCTAGAGGGTATTGTTAAAAATATTACTGACTTTGGTGCGTTTATTGATTTAGGTGGAATTGATGGATTATTACATATAACAGATATCACATGGGGTAGAATTAATCATCCATCAGAAAAACTTGAAATTGGCCAATCAGTTCAAGTGAAAGTTATTGATTTTGATCTTGAAAAAGTCAGAGTATCACTTGGGATGAAACAGTTGACAGATGAGCCATGGAAAGATGTTGGAATGAAATATCCTATTGATAGTCAGGTTAATGGTAAAGTTGTTAATATGATGAATTACGGTCTTTTCATTGAATTAGAAGAAGGGATTGAAGGCTTGATTCATATATCAGAAATTTCTTGGACAAAGCATATAAAACATCCTTCTGAGGTATATAATATTGGAGATGAAATAACAGCAAAAGTTTTAAGCATAGAAGAGCAAGATAGAAAAATTTCACTTGGAGTAAAGCAACTATCTTCTAATCCATGGGATGAAATAGAATCAAATTATAAGGTTGGAGATGTTCATAAAGGAATAGTGAAAAATCTAACTCAGTTTGGTGCATTCGTAAATTTAAATGATAGCATAGATGGATTGTTGCATATATCTGATATGTCTTGGACTAAAATGGTTAAACATCCAAATGACTTTTTATCAATCGGAGATGAAATAGAAGTTAAGATTCTTGAAGTATCCAGTGATGATAAAAAGGTTTCCTTAGGGGTAAAACAGCTTCAAGAAAACCCATGGGATACCTTGTCTGACTTTTTCACATCAGGAAAAAACATTAAAGGTAAAGCTATAAATGTTACGAGTAAAAGTGTAATATTTGAATTAGAACATGATGTTGAAGGAGTTCTTAATACTACTAATAAAGAAGCTTTTAGTATTGGTAATGATTATGATCTTACAGTTCAAGGTATTGATATGGAAGCTAAGAAAGTTATCATAATGGATGATGGTGTAGACCTTGATACTAATTCAGATTTAAAGGATGAAGACAAGCCTGCATCTGAAGACTCAGATGTAGATAGTAATGATTCTGAAGACGCATCAAATAATTAAATAATAATTTTTAAATTTGATAGTACTTGGAATAGAAAGTTCTTGCGATGAAACCTCTGCATCTATTGTTAAAGATAATAGAATAATATCTAATATAATTTACTCGCAGGAAGTTCACTCTAAATTTGGTGGAGTTGTACCTGAAGTCGCTTCGAGAGAACATCAGAAAAATATTACCTTTGTAGTTGATAAAGCAATCAAAGAAGCTAATATAGATATTAATATGATTGATGCTATTGCTGTTACGTATGGAGCTGGATTAAAAGGTGCTTTATTGGTAGGCTTAAATTTTGCAAAAGGGATGTCTATCGCATTAGATATTCCTTATATCGGCATTAATCATCTTGAGGGTCATTTATTTTCAAATATTACAGATAACTCAAATTTGAATTATCCCTTTATATCTTTAATTGTNTCTGGNGGNCATACTCAAATTTGGAAGGTTGATTCTATAGGTNATTATACTTTACTAGCGAATACNGTTGATGATGCAGCGGGAGAAGCTTTTGATAAAGGAGCAAGANTATTAGGCTTAGGTTANCCNGGNGGACCAGAAATTCAAAAAGTTTCTNATGGNGGCGATCCTAATTTTATTGAATTNCCAAGACCAACTGTAAAAAATAATAAGTTCAATTTTTCATTTAGTGGATTAAAAACAGCTTTAATGTATAAAATTAAAAATATGGATGATTCTTATAAATCAAANAATATTCATCATATAGCNTCAAGNTATCAAGAAGCTATAGTNGATTCTCTTTTAGATAGAATAAAGAAAATATCTATAGAATATAAGATTAGTGATATAAGTATTGCGGGTGGTGTTGCTGCAAATACACGCTTTAGATTTAANGCTNATCAATTATCATCAAAACTTAATTTGAATNTATATTTCCCNCCTATGAAGCTTTGTACAGATAATGCTGGAATGATTGCTATGGCTGGCTATGAAAAAATATCAAATAATGTTTTTTCTAATTTTGATTTAGAAGCTAATCCCAATTTATCTTTATAATGAAAATTTATATATTAGGCTCGATAATAATATCTATTATATTATTTATCTTATTTTTAATATTATTAATACACTATAGATATTTTTTAATAAATAAAAAAATAAAATCGTATGTTTTAGTTCCTTTAAGAGTTACATCTATAATTATACTNTTAACTCTTTTATTGGAGCCATATTTATTTTANTATGATTATTCTATTAAAGATAAAATAAATATTTATATTGATAATTCTAAAAGTATTNGATATAGNGATATTAGNCCTGATTCTTTATTGNGNATTACTGAATATTTTAAAAATTGGAATAATGAANAAAGANATATAGAAGTTCAGNTTTTTACTTTTGGAGATTCAGTAAGATCAANNTCTAATACATATTTAGANTTAAATGATAATGTTACTAATTTTNTAGAATTAAAATCTCATTTAGATAATTCTGCTACTAATTTTATAATTTCNGATGGNAATTCTACAGAAGGNTATAAACTATCNGATTTNNAATTTAACTCTCCTANTAATTTTATTGGATTAGGATTTTTAAATTATGAAGATATCAGTATNAATGATGTCAAGCATAGCCATTTNATATCAANCGAAGATTCTTTATTGATTGAATTTACTATTAATTCAGTGTTAGAAGCAGATAATAACTCTGANTTATTAATTATGTTAAATAAATTAAATGTATATCAAGAAAATATAAAATTAGATGAAGGCANAAATNNATACTATAAAACTATTAAAATTCCAGTAGATTATTNAAATACAGATTTTNNAGATTTTGAAATAAAAATTGAAAATTCATTATTNTCTGATAATAAATATAATAATATCTATAATGGAGGNTTTTCTATCCGAGATATTAAAAGTGAATTATTATTNATCTCAGGTAGTTTGAATGCTAATACTCANATTATAAAAAATATTTTAAATTTAATTCCTNATTTGAATTTAGATCATATATATAANAAGGATATAAATTGGAATTTAGAAGATAGTAATATAAAATTTGAAGATTATGAAATTATAGTATTTGATAATTTCCCATTAGATTATCAAGATAATAATTTAATGGATTTCATTATATCTAATTCTTTGAATATAAAATATATAATTTTTGAAGGTCCTTCAGCTACACTTAATAGTTTTAATCAAATAGATAAAAAAATATCGGTTGATATAGTTCAAAATAATAAAAAAAATCAAATTTTATCATTAGATACTAAGACAGACTATTTATCTCCATCAATAAATAGAAATTTTAAAATTCATAAAGATCAATTTAAANAAATATATATGCAATATTCTGATTCTAGTATTGCTATAGGTGAGACTGGAATATATTTGTATTTATCAATACCAGATTTATCATCTTTAATTATAAAAGACTTCTCAAACATATTTAAAGAAGAAATAAGTGATATAATTTATAAATACATAGATTCGGGGAATAGTATAATATTAGATATNCCTANTAGAAACATTCATGCAAATCAAAAATTAGAATTTTATTTAGACATTCCTGATATTTATAGTAATTATAATGGGGAATTACTAATTAATAATATAGATTCTAATACTNAGTATAATCTCAAGTTTAGTAAAATAAAAATTGATTCAAATGGAAATAAATATATTGATAATCTTAAAACGGGAAAAAATATTTTAAGTGTAATTTTATTTGATAATGAAAAATNATATAATAGCAATCATATAGAATTGGTAGTGAAAGAAAATAATCTTGAATTACAAAAAAATTATAGAAATATCAACACAATGAAAGAGTTAGCTATTAATTCTAATGGGAACTACTATGATATAGAACAGTATAAGAGTATTAATTCATCAATTTTAGGTAATGTTAAACAAATAAATAAAAAAGTAGAGTTAGATATACACTCNTTTGATAAGTTTTGGTTTATATTATTAATTACTCTTATAATTGAGTGGTTTTTTAGAAAGAAGAAAGGTTTNCTCTAATAATAGNTTTATANCTAAGGATTAGTTAATGAATTACAGATTGATAATATATATTTTATTTAGCTTATTAGTTGCTCAAGATAATTATTTGATTAAAAATAATGAGATAAATGGTGCGCATATACCAACGATTAATACGCAGGCTTTAGATGAAACTATTGATTCTGATACATATATTGTAGGTCCTGGAGATCAGTTTTATTTTTCCATGATTACGTCTAACGGTATTAATAATCAAAAATTAGTGGTATCTCCATTAGGTGATATCATTATACCAATAGTAGGGAAAATTAACGTTGATGAAATGATTCTAACTGATGTGTTCAATACTATAAAAAGTAAATGTAAAGAAAAAATACAGAATTCTAGTATTGATATAACTTTATCAAAAGTTAAAGATTTTAAAATATCTATATTAGGCCCAACTGGAATTCCAAGTGGTTATTATATAGTTAATTCTATTACTCGATTAGCAGATATATATAAATTTATTTCTTCTAGATCGAACGATTCTCTAATGAATTATCTGAAAATATCTTCAAGAAATATTATTATTGAATCTGATGGCAATTCAAAAAAATATGATTTATTATCATATAATTATAATGGTGATGAAAAGAATAATCCCTATATACAGCATGGTGATATTATCAAGCTATCATACCCTAATGATTATTTTAATATATATGGTGCAGTTAAAATTCCAGGAAAGTATGAATATAGAGAAGGTGAAAACTTAAAAGATTTTATTAATATATGCGGAGGATATCAAGCTAATGCAGATAGCAATAGTATAGAAATTACTAGGTATATTGATGATATCCAGAAAAAAATTATTTATTTAAGTAGTGATGATGTTTCTTCTTTTAAAATAATGCCTAGTGATGAAATTCTTGTAAAACCTAATAAAGATTATAAAAGAAGTAATTCAGTTCGTATATATGGTGAAGTGAAAAATCCAGGAGTTTATACAATAGATGTAAAACAAAACACTACTATTAAAGATGTTATTATTAGAAGTGGTGGCTATTCTTCTAAAGCAGATACTTCCAAAATTATACTAAGTAATGCAGCGATAGATAGAATAGGGGACCAAGAATTAGAAAGGATACTTGCATTATCACCAGAAAACAGATCAGATACAGATCGATCATACGTTAGAGCAAGAGCTAGATCTAAAAAAGGTGGATTTTCTAGCTCTAATTTTAATGTAGAAAATAATGAATTATCTAATTATAAAATATTTGATAATGATGTTATTTTTATACCTAGTAGATATGATTTTATAGAGATTATAGGTGCCATAAGAAACCCTGGAAGATATCCTTATAATCCATCTAATAATATTAAAGATTATATAGGTGTTGCAGGTGGCATCACAAAAAATGCTACTAAAAAATATTACATTATAGAATCAAGCACTGGAGATAGAATTCCAATCAAATTATCTTCTCAATATAGGTTTAATAATCAAGATATAATATTTGTTGAAGAAAAAAATGAATATCAATTTTGGGATAGGTTTAAAGATTTTATAGAAGTTACAAGTCAAATTTTAACTATTATTGCAGTTATTATAACTATAAATACATAAAATGAATTTTAAAGATATATTAAATATTATTATTAAAAATAAAGAATCACTATTTGCTGTAGTAGTAGGTGTAGCTCTGTTATCATCTATATATGTATTTTTTATTGCTACCCCATATTATATAGCGACTGCAAGTATCATTCAGAAAAAAGAGCAATCAATGATGGATGCTAATGTTGCTAATTTTTCTGCTATTGCTAAAAACTTTGGTTTGGGTGGAATTGATTCTAAAATTAATTTTTATATACCAGACATTGTTAATAGTGATATGATGTTGCAAAAAATTATTGATAGTAACTTTATGTCTTCTGATTCTAAAGATAAAATTAAATTAATTGATTATTGGGAATTAGATGATATAGAAGATACCCATGAACAAATTTTTCAAGCGAAAGAAAAATTGCGTAATCTAATTAATATTAATGAATCAATTATATCTGGATTAATAACTATTTCTATAGAGACTGAAAATCCTCAGCTTTCTTCTAGTATTATTCAATTTATAACTAGTGAAGTAGATGATTATATATCTACTGAAACGAGCAAGCATTTTGCGAGTAAGAAGAACCAAATTGAAAAATTAAAAAATAATTATTCAGATAGATTAAAGAAGGCAGAGAATAAATTAGAAGAATTTCAGCTAAATAACTTTAATTTAATTGATGACCCTACTATACAACTGAAGCGTGAAAGATTGCTTAGAGCTGTTGAGATTAATAAAGAGTTATTTATATTTTTGAATCTTGAGTATGAACAGGCTAAAATTCAAGAATTTGATAATACTGAAAAAATTCATGTATTAGATAATGGCCAACCCAATTACCATAAAACTTCACCAAAAAGATTATTATTAATATTGTTAAGTATTATTAGCTCTCTCTTTGGGTACACTTATTATTTGATTTTAAAAACTAAATTTGAATAACAGTATAGCTCATCAACAAAATTTTTTTAATAAATTCTTTACTTTAACTTCTGGAACGTTAGGTGCTTATATATTACCGATAATTTTCTTACCAATATTAACTAGAATATATAACCCAAACGAATTTTCTTTATATGCTATTTATATAACAATTGTACAGATAATTTCTATGTTTTCTACATTTAAATTTGATTTAGCAATTCCTATAACTAGTGATTATAAAGATAGAACTGGACTTTTAAGAATTAGTATACTAATAATGTTTTCTTTAACATTTATAATTTCCTTGTTGTTAATAGTACTCTCTATTTTTTTTGAAGCTTTTCCCATTCTTTTAGTATCTTTAATACCTTCAGGTATTATTTTGCACTGTGTTTATACTCATATATTATATAATTGGTTATTATCTAAAAGAAAATTAAAACATATTAGTATAGGAAAAATAATTTTTGGAGTTTTATCCTCTTCACTTCCTGTTTTTATATTTATATTTTTCAATTTGAAGGGTTATTTTTATATAATTTTAAGTCATCAATTTTCTTTATTATTTATATTATTTCTAGTCTTAATTAATATTTATGGTAGTACTTTTTTTAAAACACTCGTTTCTGTTTTAAATTTTAAAATAGATGAATTTTTTAGAATATTTAAAAAATATAAAAAATATGCTATTTTTTCTAGCCCTTCAAGTTTAATGAATATTTTTGGGATATGGTTTCCTGTTTTATTTTTTTGGTTTTTTTTTGATGAAAAATATGTTTCTCTATTTTTTTTAAGTCATAGAGCAGTAAGTTTCCCCCTTCAGATATTAGGAGATTCTATCGGAAGAATTTTTTATTCTGAAGCAGCAGAAAATATTAAAGAGGGTATTTTAGATGAAGTCATCACAAAATATTTCAATCTTTTATTTCATATAGCATTTCCATTTATAGTTATATCTATAGTTTTTTCTCCTAATATATTTAATTTAATTTTTGACTCTAATTGGTCTGAAGCAAGTTTATTTGTTCAAATCCTTTCTCCATTATTTTTTATACGATTGTTAGGATCTCCTCTTTCAACGATACCTACAATTCTTTATAAGCAAGAAGTTGAATTTAGATTTCAACTAATTCTTTTTTTCGTACGCTTAATTACATTAATTATTGGTGTATTTTCTGAAGATGTATTATTGACATTAATATTATTTTCTATGGGGAGTGCTTTTTGTTGGCTTTTTTATTTGCTTGTTATCCTTAAGATGGGTGGTATTACAATTTATTCATTATTAGTTAATACATTCAGAACTAAAATAAAGTATTTATCATTAATTTTAATATTTTCAATATTAATTAGCTTTCTAATTACTAATAATTTAATAATGTTTTTATCAATGATAATTTTAATATCATATTTTTGTTATTCATTATTTCTTGAAATAAAAAAGATATAGAATGAATCAGTATTCAAAAATCAATACGAATTTATCTCTTATTTTTCTATTTATAATATTATTGTTTGCGCCTTTTTATAAGTATTGTGAAAATGTTTTATTCTTCCCAAGAATAAATATATCATTATTATATATTACTATTTTTCTTATCTTAGTTTTATATAATATCTATCATATTGATAAAAAAACGAAAGAAGATCTTTGGAGTTCTTTTGGCCTTTTATTAATGATATCTTTAATTCAAATCATATCATATCCATGGGCAATTACTTATATGCATAATGGTGCACATATATATCTTACCATTATATCAAAAACAATTATTCAAGCTTGGTTGTTTTGGTTCGCGGGATTATATATAGTAGAAATTTTAAATAATGATAGATTTTGGAAATATATGTCATTCCTATGGTTTGCTTTTGTTTGCATAATTATCAGTAATGCCATGAATAATCAATCTTTCTTGATTGTTTTAAATGGGAATCCAATTTATTTAATGCTTGCGGATTCTTTTGCAATGCTTTCAATTTTCATTTTATGTAAAAGTAAAAATTATAAAATTCAATTAATAATAATAATCTTATCAATTATTTGTTTGTTAGCTTTATGGTCAAGGGCTGCTTTATATTGTTACATGTTAACTATGCTTTTATTTTTATATAAGAATAGAAATATATATATAACTATTATATCAATTATATTTTTTATTTTTATATATGTTAATATTGATATGCTTAGCTTAGTTGATGAAAGAATGACTAGACTTTTATATGGCACATATGATGTTTCTCAGAATATGAGAGAAGATCAACTAAAGGAAGGGATCAAAGATTTAAAAGATGTTTGGATATTGGGAAGCTTTATGGGAGATATAGAACAAAACTTTGGTTCAAGGGGCAATTATATCCATAATTATTTATCATTTTGGAGGCAATATGGCTTTATTCCATTTATAATATTTGTTAGTATCATAGTATCTAGAGCATATCGAATTACTAAATATTGGATATTTGAAGAAAAAGAAGATATTGCTCCATTATTTTTATTTTATTTTACTATTTTTTGTTTATCAGAAATTATTATTGCTCGATCTTTTGTTTTTCCTTACATATGGTTGAGTATATCAGGAATCTCATTCTATTTTAATAATTACAAACAGGTAAGTTAATTTTTATGATTAAAGAAAATCCTAAGATTTCAATACTGATGTGCGTTTATAATGAAGAACGCTTCATAAGGGATGCGATAAATAGTGTTTTATCTCAATCATATACAAATTTTGAATTAATTATTATTAATGATGGTTCCGATGATAATACCAGCAATATCATAAAAGAATATTCTAATGATAGTAGAATTAAAATTTATTCTCCTGGTAGAATAGGAAAAATTAAGGCAAATAATTTAGCATTTACTAAATCTAATGGTGATTTTTTATGCTATTTTTCTGGTGATGATTTAATGTCTCAAGATTCTCTTGAAAAAAGAATTAAACCAATAAATGATATTTTTGATAAGCCCGCAATATCTTTTTGCAGGTTAATAACATTTTCTAGTAATAAAAAACATGATGGGATTATTATACCTCGTAATAAGAATAAAGGAAATTCTACGTCTGGTTGTCAACTCTTTAATAGGAATTTTGCAAATTTAATTTTTCCAATACCTGAATTTCTAGGTAACGAAGATATGTGGCCTACACAATATGCTAATTATTACCCTGAAGTTATCACAAAGAATATATCAGACATAGGATTGCGATATCGTATTCATTCAAATAATTCATCTAGTAAAGTTGACTCTTTTGATAAAAAAACGGAGGGAATGCATAATAGATTTATAGTCTATAAAATATTTTTAGATAAATATAAAAAAATATTAAGTCAAAATAATATAGATAAGCTTGAAGCTTTAAGTTTAGCTGAAGAGCTAAGGTATAATAAAAAATCGTTATCTATACTATTCATCAGTGATTTGACTTTAACTGAAAAAATAAGATTTATTTTTTATTCCAATCGATTTTTATATTTGATTAGAAAAAAAATGTTTTCATTTTTTAGTGGCTGGTAATACCTATGGCACATTATAACCTATTTGAAAAATATATATCTCAAGCCTTGAAAAAAGCACCATATTTACATCATATGTTTAAATATTATTATCAGTATTGGAATTATCTATTACATGGTAAGAAAAAATATAGTTCTATTAATCCATTATGCACAATAAGCTCTTCATCCAAGGCTTCTTTTTTTGGATATTATGACCATACACCTTGGTCAAATAGTATGAAGTATTTTTTGTCTCATAATATTAATAATGAGTCCATACATTTAGACTTATTTTCTAAATTCCCTTCATCTACTATTATTGATACAATTACAATTCAAAAAAAATTTAATTTTCAGCAAGGCATTAGACCCATATGGATAAATGATAGAGAAATTATTTTCAATAATATTTTTTCAAATAAATTAGTAGCTTCTATTTATAATTTGGATAGCAAGACTATAAAAAGATATGATTATCCTATCCAAGAGATCTCAAATACAAAAACGATATATTTTTCTATTGATTATTTATCCTTAGAATATTTGAACCCTGATTATGGATATAATATTAAAAAAACTTCTATTAAATCGTTTAAAACTAAAGGAATAATTGGATTTAATTATAGAACAGAAGAAATTATTTTTCATCTTAATGTAGATACTATTCATTCTAAGTCTAAGAATAAGAATAAAGTAAGTTTAATAGATTGCGAGATTAATCATATCTCTTCATCTCCATTTGATGATAAATTTATTTTTATATATAGAAGCAAAAATAATAAAGGTTGTTCAGATTTATTTATATATGATTATAGTAGTAATAATTTAAAATTATTATTTTCTGGTGATATTGTTTCACATTATTGTTGGATAGATAAAGATAATATATTTGTCTATATGGGTAAGGATATATATAATCAGGGGTTTTTTAAATTAAATCTTAGAACATCTAAAATTACTATTTTGAATGAAGAATTAAATAAGTATGGTGATGGGCATCCATCAATTTCTCCCAATAAAGAATGGATAATATATGATTCTTATCCTAATAAAAAGCGGTTAAGCTATCTTATGCTTTATAATATCAAAAAAGATAAACTAATTAATATAGGTACTTTTTCCTCTGCTATGAAATTCCATGGTTATAATCGGTGTGATTTGCATCCTCGATGGAGTCCTGATGGCAATTATATTTCAATCGATTCTACACATCAAGGTAAAAGAAAAACTTATATAATAGATGTATCTAAAATAATGATATAAGTTAAGATAATATAATATTTATATTTATTAATGATTATAGATTCTAAAATTACTGTTGGAATCCCTTTTTATGCTAAATCTAATATTGATTATTTAAAATTATCAATAGATTCAATAGTAAATCAAAGTTTTGCTCCCACTGCTATACATCTAATCCAAGATGGTAATGTAGATGATAATATTTCTAAATTAATTAATAGATATAAAAAAGAATATCCTGATATAATTAAAATTTTGATTTTGGAAAAAAAAGGATTGCCATCAGCATTAAATGAATCAATTAAATTGTGTTCAACTAAATATTATGCAAGAATGGATGCTGATGATATAGCATTTAAGGATAGATTGAAAGAACAAATTTATTTTTTAGAAAAAAATGAAGAAGTTGAAATTTTAGGAGCTTGGGCTATTGAATTTGAAAGTAATCCAAAAAGTAATAGTAACTTCATTAATAAAAGACCCAATAATCAAGCGATAATTAATGAATACTTTCACTACATGAACCCACTTATTCATTCAACTGTCGTTTTTAGAATGGAAGTTTTTAATAAAATAGGAATGTATAACCCTAAATTTTTAACAGATCAAGATCTTGAATTATGGGCGAGAGCTCTAAAAAAGAAAGTTATTATATCAAACATACAAACTCCATTATTATACTTTAGAATAGAAGGGCGTCAAAATAGACGGTCCAAACTATCTGCAGTTAAAAGACAAATTATAGCAAGGTATTCATATAATACTTTATCTCTTAAGTGTAATTTTTTAAAACTTTCTGCAATTATATTTAGATTACTACCAAGCTCTATAAGAGATTGGGGATATAGAAATCTAAGAAATAATTAAATAGTTTTCTTTTCAAAGAAACTTTTTTTTTCTATCTTAGGTAGATATATATGAACTTGAAATATGTCATTTAATAATATTTTAATAATAGGAGGAGCAGGATTTATTGGAACTTACCTTTCCAAAGAGCTCTCTAACTCTGGATTTTCTGTTACTATTCTTGATAAAATAAATCAAAATTCAGAATCTTTTATTAAAGCCAATATAGAAGATCAAAATCAGTTAAAAAAGATAGATAAATCCTTTGATTTAGTTATACATCTTGCAGCAGAGCATCAAGATGATGTGTCTCCAGTTTCAAAATATTATGATGTTAATTTAAAAGGGACTGAAAATGTTTTGCGATTTTGCAATTTAAATGCGATCAACAATATTATTTTTTTTAGTACTCAAGCGGTTTATGGGGATTATAAAGAAAAATATTCAGAAGATGATACACCATTACCTTCAAATGATTATGGGAAAAGTAAATTTTTAGCAGAAAAACTATTATTAGATTGGAGAAATGAAGACCGTAGATTAGCTATTATTAGACCTTCAGCTGTATTTGGCTATGGTAGTATAGGAAATTTTAATAGATTAATTAACCAGATACAGTCTAGGAAATTTATCATGATTGGTAATGGGAAAAACATTAAATCTGTTTGCTATGTTAAGAATTTAGTAGCTTATGTTAAGCATTGTTTGAAATTACTTGAGACTCAAAAACTTATTATTACAAATTATGCAGATAAACCAGACATCCAAATCAAAGAGCTAGTAAAGGTTATTGAAGATGCTTTAAGCTTGAAGAAAAGTAGATTTAAAATTCCATATATTTTGGCAATGTTTGTAGGGTATGTTTTTGATTTATTATCTTTATTTACTTCTAAATCAATAAATATTAGCTCCCTAAGAATTAAAAAGTTTTGTTTAAACTCTATTTTAGATTCTAAAATAATAAAATCTACTAAATTTATTCCTCCATTTTCATTTAAGGAAGCTATTGAAGATACTTTGAAAAAAAGATGAAAAATTTGAATAATTATAATTTTTATGTTATTAATTAAAGCTCATCGTTCCCTATTATTTTTTTTATTATCTTTTGCGTTAGCAAATTCTCAATTAACTATATCTCCATATATTTATTTTAGCTTTAATAAGGATTCTGATATGTATAGAGAATTAGATACACCAATAAGCTCAATAAGATTTGGTGGGGAATTCACATATACTAAAAACAAACTTAGGTTAAAATCTAATATATCATACAATTTATTTAATGGTAGTAATATTTTGCCTGATGACTTTAGACGGGAACAAGGGTTAGGAAAAATTGAAACTAATCCTGGTCTAAATAGTAGTCAATTTAATTATTTTGAATCATTGCTATTTTTAGATTATAGCTTTAATAATTTTGAAGTATATACCAATATATCATCTCCAGAATGGGGTGATGGAATTTCTAAAACTATATTGTCAGGTAAAACTCCTCCATATTTCAATATGGGATATATTTGGGAAATAAATGATAAGATTACTTATGAACATATGTATGGGAAATTAGTTAGTTTAATTCCAGATAGCTCCTTGTCGCATATCTACGATACTGAATATAGAGATTCTTATTTTAATAGAAATATAATGGCCCATAGAATTAGTTATGATTATTCAGAAAGAATAAAATTTTATTTATATGAAATTATAGTATATGGTGGAAATAGAGAATTTGAATTTTATTATGCACTCCCTCTAGTACCTTTTATCCCAATTCAGACATATTTGGGTGATATTGATAATGATTTAATATCAATTGGTCTTAATTATAACATCTATAAAAATGCTATTATATACTTCAATTTGACAATTGATGAGTGGACCCCACCATATACTTTTAATAAAGATAATAAAAATTGGTTTGTTTATCAAATTGGTAGTGAATTTAAGAGTATGCTAGCTGATAATGATGCTCTAAGATGGGAATATATATGGTCAGATTATAGAGTATATAGACATAGATTTGATATTAATAACTTTTATTCTTACGATTACCCTATGGGCTTTTGGGCTGGACCTCATTCAGAACACTTCTTCATTGACTATACATTTAATTTAGGGTATTTTCGTTTAACTCTAATGTATAGTGATGCAAAGAGGGGAGCGCTTACAAGTTCTATGCTTGATAATCAATATTCAGATAATAATTATTTTAATCGATATTCTAATGGTTATGAAAGAAAAATAATAAACGGAATTAATTTAGGCTTTATGAAATTAGAAAGTACAATTTTAAATATTGGATTTAATTCAATTAATTGGATTAATCCATCATTTGAATTGAATGCTAATAACGATTTGAGTAATAAGAATATTATTAAAAATGATTATTATATAAATATTAAATATCATTTAAAAAATGAATAATAAATTCATAAAAAAAGCATATTTTATAATATGATATCTTTAAAAAATATAAGAGATAATAAACAAAAAATTTGCGAAAGGCTTTTGGCTAAAAATTTTGATATTTCAATAATTGATGTAATTCTTGAAAAGGATGCTATTTGGAGAAGTGGTATTTCTCAAGTCGAAAAATTAAAGGAACAGAGGAATCAGGCTTCTAAAGAAGTAGCCGTATTAAAAAAAGAGAAGAAGAATGCTGATCTTATAATAGAAAAAATGCAATTTGTCTCTACAGAAATAAAAAAAATTGATATTAAAAATAATGAAATTAAAGATGAAATAGACTCTCTTATTCTAACTATTCCTAATACTCCTCATATTTCTGTCCCAATAGGAAAAGATGAAACATCTAATGTTGTAATTAAAGAGTGGGGAGAGAAACCGCAATTTGATTTCAAAATTCAAGGTCATTCTGAAATAGCTGAAAAATTAAATCTTTTAGATTTTAAAGTAGGATCTTTGATTTCTGGTTCAGGTTTCCCCGTTTATATTGGTTTGGGAGCTAAACTTGAAAGATCTCTTATAAATTTCATGTTAGATATACATGCAGACAATGGATATAAAGAAACTTTTCCTCCATTTATGGTTAATCGCGATTCTATGCAAACTACTGGTCAAGTACCTAAATTTTTAGATGATATGTATGAACTACCTAGAGATGAACTTTTTTCAATTCCTACTGCTGAAGTGCCTGTTACTAATTACTATAGAGATCAAGTAGTAGAAGAGGCAAGTCTACCTATTAAATTTGCTGCATATAGTGCATGTTTTAGGCGAGAAGCTGGTAGTTATGGAAAAGATACAAAAGGTCTATTAAGATTACATCAATTTAATAAGGTTGAATTAGTTAAATTTACAACTCCAGATGAATCTTATAATGAGCTTGAATTATTATTAAGTGATGCTGAAAAAATTCTTCAATTTTTAGGATTACATTATAGAGTTATTGAATTATGTTTGGGTGACTTATCATTTTCTGCATCTAAATGTTATGATATAGAGGTCTGGTCTCCATTTGAAGAAAAATATTTGGAAGTCTCAAGTTGTAGTAATTTTGAAGATTTTCAATCATATAGAGGTAATATGCGTTTTAGATCTGCTAAAACTGGTAAGATGGAATTTCTTCATACTCTTAATGGATCAGGCTTAGCTACACCAAGGCTAATGGTTGCATTATTAGAGAATTATCAATCGCAGGATGGATCAGTTGCTATTCCTAAGCCATTAAAAGAATATATGAGAATGGATTGTATCTCTAATGATTAATAATATTTTTTTCTTTTCATCTTTATTGTTAATTCAACTATTTGGACAAGATACTCTTACAATGTCTAATCCTAAAGATAGTCTTAAAAGTAATTCAGATTCAATGATAGATAAAGCTAACTTATCATCTACTTTAGATAGTTCTATATATAGAGAACAAATTAATGAAGTCAAAATTTTATTATCAGAATCTATTATATCTGATCATACAGGTGATACTTTAAGTGCTATATTTAATTTTAAGCTCCTATTTGAATCTTTAGCGCAGATTGATGAAATGAATGATATGGATGAATTTGAAGTGCTTGAATACAATAAAATTCTTAAAACAGCTATTGATTATTTTGAGAAGAAAGCACTTACAATCAATAAAATTGAAACGGGTTTATCTGTTGCACTACTTCGTGATAAACTAGATGAATATATTTATGATCAGAATTTAGAGGAACTTGAATTTGTAGATGAAACTGTTGAAATTATTGAAGGTCATATACCTATTACTTACAACAGGAAGGTTGCGAGTATAATAAAATTCTTTCAAAAACAAGGTAAAGGAAGTATACAAAAATGGTTAAACCGAGAAGATAAATATAAAAAAATTATATTACCAATACTTGAAGAAGAGAAAGTTCCTCCTGAACTTTTTTACTTAGCGATGATAGAGAGTGGTTTAAATGCTAATGCTTATTCTTATGCTCATGCTTCTGGAGTTTGGCAATTTATAAAATCAACAGGTAAGATTTATGGATTAGATGTCAATTGGTATACTGATGAAAGGCTTGACTTTGAAAAAGCTACAAGAGCTGCTGCAACATATCTTAGAGATTTATATGCTGAATTTGATGACTGGTATTTAGCTTTTGCAGCATATAATTGTGGATCTGGAAGAGTGCAAAAAGCAATTAGGCGCCATGGTAGTCGTGATTATTGGGATTTATATACATTGCCAAAAGAGACTCGAAATTATGTTCCAAATATAATGGCTGCAATATTTGTTGCAATGAATCCTGAAAAATATGGATTCACTCCAGAGCCGGACCCAGATTTTGAATTTAGAAGGATTGAGATAAATAAATCAGTCTCTTTAGAAAAAATTGGCGAGTGTGCAGATTTAGATATAAAAACTCTTCGTTATTATAATCCTGAAATAAAACAGGGAGTAATTCCTCCTTTAAAGGATGGTGAATCTTATAATTTTAGATTACCTTTAACAGCAAATAGTAAGTTTGATTCTTTATTTGCATTAGTTGAAGAAGAAAAGATTGATGAAATTGTATTTAAAAGACATAGGGTAAAGTATGGAGAAACATTATCCCATATATCTAAAAAATATAATTCAAGAATCAAAGATATAGTATCATTAAATAAAATTAAAAATCCTAATAAAATAAAACCAAAAACATATTTGCAAATTCCAGTAAGTGGATATCAAGATTACTTGAAAGAAATGAATAAAAGTAATAAGACTGAAAAGATTTATCATACTGTTAAAACAGGAGATTCTTTAAGTGAAATTGCTGAAATGTATAAGACATCAATAAAAAACATAAAACGCTGGAATGGTTTAAGAAATGATATAATTAGAATTGGTCAAAAAATAGAAATATTTGCAAAAGAATCAAAAGTTAAACAGTATTCAAAAAAGAAAAATAATATTTCAAAAAAAATATATTACACAGTCAAATATGGTGATACTCTTAGCCAAATTGCTGAGAAGTATGGTATAGGTTTAAGTAAAATTAAAAGATGGAATAATTTGTCTAATTCAGATAAAATAGTGGTTGGACAAAAACTTTTAATATGGTCTCCAGTATAAAAATAAGTAGTATTTTTGACTTTATTATTAGTATTCTTTCTTATAAATTAGATTAGTATACATTAAGACAATATCTTATTGTTAATTTAGGAGGAGAGATGACAAAAGCAGATATTGTAGAGCAAGTATCTGAGGCTACTGGCTTAACAAAAGTTGAAACTGAAGCAGTATTAGATGGTGTTATTTTTTATATTGTCGATTCTTTAAAGAGAGGAGAAAGAGTTGATATGAGAGGTTTTGGAAGTTTTCTTGTAAAACAAAGACCTCCTAGAGAAGCTAGAAATCCTGCTACTAGTGAAATAGTTAAACTGAATGAGAGATTTGATCCTATTTTTAAAGTTTCTAAACTCTTAAAGAAAAGTGTCAACCAATCCTTATTGAGAGGATTTTAATATAAAGGAACAATTTTATGCCTTGTGGTAAAAAAAGAAAAAAAAGAAAAATGAATACGCATAAGAGAAAAAAAAGATTGCGTGCTAATAGACATAAGAAAAAAAATAAATAGATATTAATTAATTTTTTTTAATTAAATGGCCTATATAAATTAAATTTTATAGGCCATTTTTTTATAATTCAATGTCAACAATTTATACTGTAACCCAGATTAATAATAATGTAGATAATTTACTGCAAACTAAGTTTGAGAATATCTCAATTAAAGGTGAAATTAGCTCATTTAACATATCTCCTCGTGGACACGCCTATTATACATTGAAAGATCAATCTAGTGAATTATCTTGNATAATGTTTAGTGGGCAATTAACTAATTATAAAGATNTAATGCTTGTTGGTAATACTGTTACAGTAAATGGGACTTTATCCTTATATAAACCCAAAGGGACNTTTCAATTTAAATCTTTTTCAGTATCTGCTTTAGGTAAAGGTGAATTCTGGAAAGAATTTGAGAAATTAAAATTAAAACTTTTAAACGAAGGATTATTTGAAGATTCATATAAGAAAGATATCCCTTTATATATAAAAAATATAATAATCATAACCTCTTTGAATGGTGTTGTTAAAGAAGATATAATTAATATTATCAAAAGAAGAGCTACATATCAAAAAATCCAGATATATCCAGTAACCGTTCANGGGGATAATGCTGCAAAAGAGGTGGNTTACGCGATAAATGATATAAATAAAAACTATNATCCCGATANTATAATTATAGCAAGAGGAGGGGGNTCTATTGAGGACCTTTGGCCTTTTAATAATGAATACTTAGCTAGAACTATATTTAGNTCAAAGATACCTATTGTATCTGCAATAGGNCATGAATCTGACTTTACTATTTGCGATTTNGTTTCAGANAAGAGAGCCTCTACTCCTTCTGAAGCAGCAGAGTTAGTATCAATTAATCAACAAGAAATGTTACAATATTTAGATGAATTGTATAATCGATTAGAAAATAGAATNAAAAAGCATATAGTAGTTAATAAAGACATTTTAGTTGAATTAAAGAATAAAAAAGTATTATTAGATCCATTAGAATCTATTAATATTTTAAAAAATAAAGTGATTGATACTTATAAATTTATAAATATAAATATAGTTAATATACTAAATAGAAATAAGGCTAAAATTGAATTNTTTAGTTCAAATCTATCAAATCTTAGNCCTTATAATGTTTTAGATAGGGGGTATGCTCTTCTNTCTAATGATAAAAAGAAAACTATTTCTTTAATTGAAGATGTGAAAATTGGTGATCATATTTATTCTTTTTTAAAGGATGGTGAATTGAAAATGGAGGTTATTAATAAAAATGTCAAAAATAACAAAAAAAGATGAAGGCCCCTCTTTTGAATTTCATCTTAATAAAGCAAAAGAGATTGTAAATAAATTAGAATCTGGAGATTGTAATNTAGATGAAATGTTAACACTATATAAAGAGGGAATAGTATCACTAAATCATTGCAATGAGAAACTTGAACAGTTTGAAAATGAAATTAAAATAATTAAAAAAGATATAAATATTACTGACTCTAAATAACTCGAATGAATTTTGGTATATATATAAATAAAAATAAAAGTAATCTAAAGTATATATTAGATATTGTTATTAAAGAATTATCATCCTTAGATGATAAGATTATTTATCTGAATGAGCATGAATTTATATCAAGCTTAATCGGTAAGGATTATGTTATTAATAAAAAAGAATCTGATTATGATATATTAATTACGATTGGTGGTGATGGTACAATTTTATCAGCTATTAGGTCAGAATATAAAAAAGAAAAGCCAATATTAGGTATACANGCAGGNAAATTAGGTTTTCTAGCAGAATCAGATATAAAAAATTGTAAGAAAAATTTAAAATTAATCAAAAATTCAATGTTTGATATAGAGACACGTTCTTTATTCGAAATAGAGCTATCAACAGATAAAAATAATAAATATATATGTGCAAATGAAATTGTAATTGATCGAGGGCAGTCAGCAAGAACAATGAAAGCTAATGTTTATGAAAATAATTTATTTGTTAATAGATATGAAGGAGACGGATTAATTATATCTACAGCTAATGGTTCAACTGCATATTCATTATCTGCTGGTGGACCAATAATATATCCTAGTTTAGATTTAATTACGATAACTCCAATTTGCTCACATTCATTATCTACAAGAACAATAGTACTCAATGGAGGTTCAGATATAACTATTGATTTTCCAGATCAAAAATCATCAAGAATTTTAACAATTGATGGTCANGTTGAATTTGAAATTAAAGATGATNTAAAAGTAAATATTAGAAGTTCATCTAAAAAAGTTCATTTTTTATTAACTGAAGAATCTGATTATTTTAATAAATTAAGAAATAAAATGGGTTGGTTTAATTCTCTAGATGATAAAAATANTTACTAATTTATTTATACTACTANTTACTTTTTCTTGTGGTGATAAGCATGAAGAGTCACTAGAAAGTCTTAATCATTCATTTTTNAAGTGGAATAAGAAGTATTCACATAATTTATACGATATCCATNTAGAAAAAAATCAATATGAGAAGCAATTTATAGGTGAATTTTTCTATAAAGATATGAAGAGATTCTTNATGGAATTAAANCAAATTGATCAACNCAAAATATCTGGTAGTTATAATTATGATTATNTCCTNTTAAGTAAATATCTAAATTATAATATATTTAATTATGAAAAGGTGAAAGATTCAGATTGGAATCTTATTGAGAAATTAAATGATATTAGAATAGATATATTGTATTCATTAGCTTTAAATGAGCATAATGCAATAGGAATAGAAAATTTAAATAAAAACATTAATTTTATTATCTCTAAAATTAATAATATTTTTGATACTATAAAGTATCAATATACTGATAAATCATATATAGAAATGACTGACTTCCTAATAGTTGAATTAGAAAGATTGGTTAGCATCTCTAAATTTAAAAAATTAAAAAATAATTTTAAAATATTACAATCNTGGTATANAGGGAATTATAATAAACTAAATTCTTTATCTATAATATCATTAAAGCCTAATTATGAAAAATTTATTACTCTTCAATTAGGAGAAAATTTAGATTTGGATTCAACGGTATTACTAGCTGAGGATATGATTAGAAATTATCAGAAAGATATGTTTGACTTCGCTCTTCCAATTTATTTATCTAATAATGATGAGCCTNTATGGACAGATTATCAAGATACTCTGAATGTTATTGATTGGATGTCTACAGGACTTAAGAATCTTAGTAAAATTGATTCGGATTGTTTTAATGAAAGCAATATATTGCTTTCATCTAGTGATTTTGTTTTTTCTGAATTAGGTTTTAATAATAGAGAACTTGCAGAAAAAATTGATTTTAAAGTTTCTTCAATCACTAATGAGCCTTTTTATGTTTATAGTCATGANAGTGAATCGTTTATGGCATTTAATTATACTAAAAGTTCTAATCCTATAAAATTATATTCAAATATATTAGAAGACTTAATTCCAGGAGATTTATTTATTGATTATACAATAAAAAAAACTCCTTCNTTAATTAATAAAGTATACAATGATATATCTTACTCTTATCCATACAAAATGATTATAATAGAAAATTATATAAATNATTTANTNAGAGCTAATTCACCAGTCAATNAAGATAATCAATGTGTTCAAGAATATGTAAATTATGCTTATATGCTTGGCTTTCAATTTGATATTGATAAAATTAAAAATTGCATATATACTATTGCAGCAATCAAACATCATTATTATGATATTGATATTGATGAAACGATTAACAAATATAACTATTTAAATTTTTTTACGGATAAAGAGATAATTAAAATGAAGTTAGAAATATTTGGCTTCAAAGTAGATTCTATAATTAAATTTAAATCATATTATTTAGTAAATAATATCTACAAGAAGAGTATCTTGAAAAATAAGCCTGAATATTTTATTAATATGCTAAAGGAACATCCTAATGTTAATTTTGCTACAATTAGAAATATAATTCAATGAAAAATCAGAATAATTATACAGAGTCTAGTATCAAATCATTAGATTGGAATGAACATATTAGAACTAGACCGGGTATGTATATAGGTAAATTAGGTGATGGTTCATCTCCTGATGATGGTATATATGTATTATTAAAAGAAGTAATAGATAACTCAATTGATGAATATGTTATGGGTTATGGTAAAAGAATTGAGATGAAGGTATCAAGTGGAAAAGTCTCCATTCGAGATTATGGCAGAGGTATTCCCTTAGGCAAGCTTCTTGATTGTATAACAAAAATTAATACGGGCGCGAAATATGATTCAAAAGTATTTAAAAAATCAGTAGGCTTAAATGGTGTTGGAATAAAAGCAGTTAATGCATTATCTGATAAATTTATAGCTGAAGCAATAAGAGATGGCGACTCAAAGAAAATTATTTGTAAAAGAGGGGAAATTTTAGATGATCTTCCTATAGAAAAAACTACAAAGCGCAATGGAACTAAAATCACTTTCTNNCCAGATGATGANATTTTTAAAAATTTTAGATTTCTTCCAGATTTTATTGAAAATAAAATATGGAATTATGCCTACTTAAATTCAGGCCTTACAATTGAATTTAATAATAAGAAGTATTTCTCTGATAATGGATTATTAGATTTACTTACTAAAAAAACAGAAAATATCAATCTTAGATATCCNATTATACATCTTAAAGATGAAGATNTTGAATTAGCAATTTCNCATACTAATAACTANAATGAAGAATATTATTCTTTTGTTAATGGNCAACTTACNACTCAAGGTGGTACTCATNTATCAGCTTTTAAAGAATCTTTTGTAAGNGTTATTAGAGAATTTTATAAAAAGGATTTTGATGTTGCTGATATTCGTGCATCAATGATAGCAGCTCTTAGTATTAGAGTTGAAGAACCAGTTTTCGAATCNCAGACTAAAACTAANTTAGGCTCATTAGATATGTCNCCAAATGGAAAGACAATAAAAACTTTCACTAATGAGTTTATGAAATCTAAACTTGATNATTTTTTACATAAAAATTCAGAAGTAGCAGATATGCTTTTAAATAGAATTTTACAATCAGAAAAGGAAAGAAAAGAGATGCAGGGGATTAAAAAACTTGCATCAAAACGNTCTAAAACTGCGAAACTTCATAATAAAAAATTAAGAGATTGTAAGGTTCACTTTAATAATAATAANCATGATATTGATAAAAGACTTAAGTCNACAATTTTTATNACNGAAGGAGANTCNGCTGGNGGNTCAATAACAAAAGTTCGAGATGTTTCTTCTCAAGCTGTGTTTAGCCTTAGAGGNAAACCTTTAAATACCTATGGTCTTACAAAAAAAGTTATTTANGAGAATGAAGAATTTAATCTTTTATTTAATGCTTTAAATATTGATGAAGGTATTGAGAATCTAAGATATAATCATATAGTGATAGCAACAGATGCAGATGTGGATGGAATGCATATTAGATTATTAATGTTAACATTTTTTCTTAATTTTTATCCAGATCTTGTTAAAAGTGGACATGTATACATTCTTGAAACACCTCTATTTAGAGTCAGGAATAAAAAAGAAACATACTATTGTTATTCTATAGAAGAAAAAGATTTAGCTGTATCAAAAATAGGTAAAAATCCTGANATTACTCGATTTAAAGGTTTGGGAGAAATATCGCCTNATGAATTTAAAGATTTAATTGGAGACAATATNAAGCTTGANCCTGTAATAATGAGNGATGATGTCTCTATAGAAGATTTACTTAGCTATTACATGGGTAAAAATACCCANGCTCGTCAAGATTTTATTATTAATAATTTGATTTTAAATGGATAATGAAGAANAAAAAATAGATTTCAAGGATTCCTTATCTGTATCCCAAATGTATCAGAAATGGTACATTGATTATGCATCTTATGTNATTNTNGAAAGAGCTATTCCAAGATTTGAAGATGGNTTGAAACCCGTTCAGAGAAGAATTNTGCATGCAATGAAAAAAATGGATGATGGACGATTTCATAAAGTAGCAAATGTTATTGGGCAAACAATGCAATTTCATCCGCATGGAGATGCCGCTATAAATGATGCTCTTGTATCGTTAGGACAAAAAGATTTGCTTGTAGATACTCAAGGAAACTGGGGTGATTATCGAACAGGGGATAGAGCTGCTGCTTCAAGGTATATAGAAACCAAGCTTACTGATTTTGCTAATGAAATAGCTTTTAATAAGAANATTACTAGCTGGGTTGATTCTTANGATGGAAGGAATAAAGAGCCAGAAGTTCTTCCTGTCAAATTTCCAATTTTACTCTATCAAGGGACAGAAGGGATTGCAGTTAGTTTATCTACAAAAATATTGCCTCATAATTTTAATGAAATTATTAAATCAATTATCTTGTATTTAAAGGGTAAGTCTTTTTCGCTATTTCCAGATTTCAATACGGGAGGTTTTATAGATGTAGATTTATATANNAAAGGTGCCCGTGGAGGAAAGATTAGNGTTAGATCTGAAATTGAAGTTTTTGATAAGAATACTTTAGTNATTAGTAGTGTCCCNTATGGAGTAACTACAACTTCTTTAATTGANTCAATATTAAAGGCAAATGATAAGAATAAAATTAAAATTAAAAGCATTGAGGATAANACCTCAGANAAAGTAGAGATTATGATTAATTTAGTTAAAGGGACTTCTCCAGATATGACCATTGATGCCCTTTATGCNTTTACAAATTGTGAAGTNAGTATATCTCCTAATTGTTGNGTTATCATTGATAATAAGCCTGAATTTATAAATGTAAANAAACTATTAAAATATTCTGTTGATNATTTTATGGAAATCTTTAGAATGGAGTTAGAGTATAAACTTAATACTTTATTGAATAACTGGCANCANCAATCNTTAGANGTTATTTTTATTTCAAATCGTATATATAGAGAAATAGAGGAATTATCAAATTGGGATTCTATCTTAGNNACNATTAGNGATTCATTAAAACCATATACGAAAANCCTTAAAAAACCTATTACTGATGATGATATTACTAGACTTACTGAACTTAAAATAAAGAAAATATCAAAATATGATTTAGATAAAGCTCAGAAGAATATATTATCTATTGANAATGATATAAAAGAAGTTAAATCTAATATTNNTAATATAGTCGAATATGCAATTTCTTATTATGAAAATTTANTATCTAAATTTGGAGTAGATAGNAACCGTAAAACTATAATTCAAAAATTTGATAANATATCAGCAAGAACTGTAGCAATTGCTAATAAAAAATTATATGTAAATAGGAAAGANGGNTTTATNGGTTTTGATCTTAAATCAGATGAATTTGTATCAGAATGNTCNGANCTTGATAATGTTATTGTNTTCCTTGAAAATGGAACATATNTCATNACATCAATAGGCCCTAANAAATATATAGGAAATAATATTTTACATATTGCTGTTTGGAAAAAAAGTGATAATCATATGGTCTATAATTATGTTTATAGAGATCAAAAAACAAAATGGTCTTATGTTAAGAGATTTTCAATTACATCNGCAATTAAAGATCGTGTATACTCACTNACTAANAANGAAGANCAATCAAAGGCATTGTATATTACNGCAAACCCNAATAGNGANGCNGAAGTTATATCTATNGATTTNGATCTTAGATCAAAGGCTAGAATTAAAAACTTNAAATATGANTTCTCAACTTTAGATATTAAAAGTAAAACATCTAANGGTAATATTTTATCAAAGCATTTAATTAGAAAAATANATCAATCTTCAAGAGGNGAATCTACNTTGGGAGGGAAAGACCTTTGGATTGATGAATCTGTTGGTAAATTAAATTTTGAATCAAGGGGTAGATATCTAGGAAAGTTTAATTCTAGTGATACTTTNNTATGTATAAAGAATGATGGNTCTTATATGATTGTAACTATTGATTTGAATCAAAGATTTAAATTAAATGATATATCTATATTAGAAAAATTTAATATTAAATCTGTAGTATCTTGTATGTATTATGANACTATAAGCAAAAATAATTATATTAAACGATTTAATATTGAGACATCTACATTAGATAAAGAGTTTTNTTTTTTAGATGATGATAATCCAACAAAGTTATTATTAGTCACAATAAAACCTTCTAGTATTTTTAAATTTAATTATCATTCTTTAAATGGTCAAAAAAAGATTAAAGAAATTAATGTAGATGATTTTGTTGGAGTTAAAGGATGGAAATCAAAAGGTAATAAAGTTAATTATTATAAAAGAATGAGTGGCTATGAAGTATTAGAATCAGATGATATAGAAGTAGATGATGTCCAGGTAATAGATGAAGATAAAAATAAAGAAAATAATAATAAAGAAGATAATAATAATCCAGACACATTAAATCTTTTTGACTAGATTGAATTATAATTAAATTAAGAATCACTATTTAAAATGAGNAATATGGANAATATACCGAAAATAGATAATAAAATTATTGAAGAACATGGNCTTAGCTTAGANGAATATGATAAGATAGTTAATATCTTAGATAGAGAGCCTAATTATGTTGAACTAGGAATTTTTTCAGTGATGTGGAGTGAGCATTGCTCATATAAAAGTTCTATTAAAATGATAAAAACTCTTCCAAGAGATGGTGGTAAACTATTGGTAGGTGCTGGAGAAGAAAATGCTGGACTTGTAGATATAGGTAATGGTTTAGCAACNGCATTTAAAATAGAATCGCACAATCANCCTTCGGCTGTAGAACCTTATGANGGNGCTGCAACTGGTGTAGGTGGAATTATGAGAGATGTTTTTACAATGGGTGCTCGGCCAATTGCATCGATGAACTCACTTAGATTTGGAGACTTATCTAAGCCTAGAAATAGATTTCTATTAGAGCATGTTGTTGAAGGTATTGCAGATTATGGCAATTGTCTTGGAATCCCAACCGTAGGTGGTGAAGTTGTCATTGAAGATGTCTACTCTGGAAATCCTTTGGTTAATGCAATGTCTGTTGGTATTGTAAAAACTGGTAATGTCGCAAGCGCTATAGCAGAGGGTGTTGGGAATCCTGTATTTATTGTTGGCTCAAGTACGGGAAGAGATGGTATTCATGGCGCTACATTTGCTTCAGTAGAATTAACTGAAGAGACTGAATCTAAACGTTCAAATGTTCAAGTGGGAGACCCCTTTACTGAAAAATTACTACTTGAAGCGACTTTAGAGTTATGNAAGCAAGAATGGCTAGTAGGAATACAGGATATGGGNGCAGCTGGAATNACATGCTCATGTTCAGANATGTCTGCTAAAGGTGAGTCNGGAATAAAAATTAATTTAGATTTAGTTCCTATTAGAGAAAAAGATATGAATGCCTATGAGATGATGCTTTCAGAATCACANGAGAGAATGCTTGTTGTAATTGAAAAAGGATCCGAAGAAAAATTACATGAAATATTTAAAAAATGGGATCTGGATTGTACTGAGGTTGGAGTAGTTACGGATACTAATAACCTTGAAGTTTTTCACAATGGGGAGCGTGTTGCNAATATACCAACAAATGAACTTGTTTTAGGTGGAGGTGCCCCTCAATATGATATGCCTTATAGTGAACCGGATTATTATACTTCTTCAAATAATTTAGATATTAATAAGCTTAAAGAACCTAGTGATTATAATAAAGTTTTATGTGATTTNCTATCCTCTCCAACAATAACAAATAAAGAGTATGTTTATAGTCAGTATGATTCTACGGTTAGAACCAANACTGTAATAGGTCCAGGTTCAGATGCTGCTGTAGTTAGAATAAAAGGTACATCAAAAGCACTTTCAATCAGTACAGATTGCAATGGAAGGTATGTCTATCTTGAACCAAAAAAAGGTGGNATGATAGCTGTTGCAGAATCAGCTAGAAATGTCGTTTGTTCTGGTGGGGTCCCTCTGGCAATCACAAATTGTTTAAATTTTGGTAACCCTCAAGATCCTGAAATCTACTGGCAATTTAGAGAAGCTATTTTAGGGATGGGTGATGCATGCAGGGCTTTTAATACTCCCGTNACTGGTGGTAATGTTAGTTTTTATAATGAATCTAATCTTGGAGCNGTATATCCTACNCCNGTAATTGGTATGGTTGGTTTATTAGAAGATTCTTCTAAACGTATGGATATGACTTTTAAAGATCCAGGGGATATGATTGTAGCTATAGGAGCTATAAATGGAGGATTAGGTGGCTCAGAATACTTGAAGAGCTACCATGGATTGGTTCAGGGGCCAATACCTGAAATTGATNTAGAGATTGAACTTTCTATTCAAAAAATTTGTTTAGAACTAATNAATCAAGGGTTTATTAAGTCAGCTCATGATATATCAGATGGAGGNTTGGCTGTTAATATAGCAGAATCTATTTGTTCGGCAAAAAAAGGTTTGGGTGCGGAGGTGAACATCGATAGAAAATTAAGAACAGATGAAATCCTATTTGGTGAGACGCAAGGAGTTATTATTGTCTCTTTAGATCCTAAAAATCTACATCATATTGCATTATTAGCTCAAGATTATAATATTTATACTCAGACTATTGGTTTTGTCACTGATAATTCTCATTTAAAGATTAACGATAAAATTAATTTAGAGAGAAGCATTCTAGAGAAGAATTACTTTAAAACTCTTGAATCTATAATGTCAGATNAATAAAATATAGAATACTTATCTTTAGTGAGTATATNTATCATTTCANTTTGNATATTTTTATTAGAGCATAAAATTCTAGAACCATTTTGAGGCATTTNATCNCCATTCCAATCAGTNNCNAATGCTCCAGACTCNTCTGCAATTAATGCNCCTGCACAGATATCCCATGGCTGTAGATTAAATTCATAGAAAGCATCAAAGCGCCCCATAGCAACAAAGCATAAATCTAGTGCAGCAGCACCTAGTCGTCGTAAACCACGAGTCNTATCGTAAAATTCTTTAAATAAAACAAAGGAAAGGTCATATTTAATATCATGTAAATATGGAAAGCCCGTTACAATTAAGCAATCNCTTAAATTTGATGTTGATCTTGGCCTTATTTTTTTTTCATCAAGAAAAGCACCTTTATTTCTCTCAGCATAAAANCATTTATTTGCCGCAGGGTTAAATACTACTCCGCAGATTGTCTCATTAGCTTTTTTTAAAGCAATAGAAACGGCAAATATAGGAAGATTATGAGCAAAATTAGTTGTTCCATCCAATGGGTCAATTATCCACGTATATTGGCTATTATTTGTAATACTNTCAGCCTCTTCAGATAAAATAGAGTGTTGTGGGTATTTCTTTTTAATTTCAGATATAATGAGTTTCTCTGATTCAATATCAGCATTAGTAACTAAATCTGCATTAGTTNATTTCGTATCTACAGAGGATATNTTTCCAAAATATGATAGTTGAATAGCTCCAGCTTNTTTAGCTAATTCAATTGAGAAAGACAAGAATTCAGATTGATTCTCCAACCTTATTTATATACTTTAAATTCTCCAGCCTCGTATCTGGACCAATAATCATTTAATTTTAATTTTAGCTGAGGAAGNAAGAACATCGCTCCAATAATATTAGGAAATGCGCATGATAAAATCATCATATCTGAAAAGTCAATAACATTTCCAAGTGAGGCGATTGCTCCAAGCACAGTGCAAGATAAATACATTATCTGATAGATAGGTATTCCAGAGTCACCAAATAGATATTTCCACCCTTTGTTNCCATAATAATACCATGATATCATTGTACTATATGAGAATAAAAACACTACTATCGCTAGAACCCATCTAAAACCTGGTATTACTGAGTCAAATGCAGCAGAAGTCATTGAGGCGCCAACAGCTGTAGCTCCATGTTCAGCTATTAAATTGGTAGCATTCTGATATACTGGATTGTTATCGGCTGTAATTAAAATAACACAAGCAGTCATAAAGCATACAATAATAGTATCTATAAAAGGACCAATCATCGCTACGATTCCCTCGCGAACAGGTTCATCCGTTTTTGCAGCGGAGTGTGCAATAGATGCTGATCCTACGCCACCCTCATTACTAAATACACCTCTCTTAATTCCAGTAACAAGAGCACCAATAAATCCACCGTATGCAGCAGAGGGATTAAATGCTTCAGAAATTATATTAGAAATAACACTAGGGATCATAGTTATATTAGTTAGAATAATAAATAGAGAAGCTAAAACATATATACTTACCATAGAGGGAACAATTTTTTCTGTTGTTTCACCAATTCGTTTTATTCCACCAATAATAACAAACCCTACAAGAACTGCTAAAATAATTCCATATAGATAACTTGGTATACCAGTTAATTTGCCAAACAACTCATAAGACTGATTAGCTTGAAACATATTTCCACCACCAAATGCACCACCAATTATAAATATAGCATACATGATGCCTAATGCTCTCCCAAAATAAGCAAGATTACCTTTATCTTTAAATGCATAAGTTAAATAATACATCGGGCCACCACTAACTGAACCATCTTCATTAACTTTTCTATACATTAGCCCTAGAGTTGCTGATACAAATTTTGCAGACATACTAAAGAAAGCTATAAAAACCATCCAAAATACAGCTCCAGGACCACCCAAAGTAACTGCAATTGCAACACCTGCGATATTACCAAGTCCAATTGTTGCAGATAAAGCAGAGGTTAAAGCTTGAAAGTGACTGATTTGTCCGGTATCATTTGGATTATCATATTTTCCTTTAATAATCTCTATTGAATGCTTAAATCCTCTAACATTAATAAATCCAAAATAAATAGTAAAGGTTACAGCCCCTATTAAGAGAGTTAGTACAATAAGTGGAATTCCTTGTATATCAGCAAATAATACAGGAGCCATATACCCTACTAAAGTTCCAAAGCCACTATCAATTTGATTTAATATTGATTGCATATTACTCCTTTCTATAATCCAGTTTCAGATACAGTTTTCTTCACAGCTGATAAAGTTTGATTGAGTTGCCCTTTCTCTTCATTATTCATTTCAAATTCTATAATTTTCTCTACTCCGTTAGAACCAATAACCGTAGGTACTCCTATAAAATACCCATCTATACCAAATTCTCCTTCACATAATGATGCACATGGAATTAGTCTTTTTTTATCTTTTAAGTAAGATTCTGCCATTTCAATCGCAGATGCTGCGGGAGCATAATATGCAGATCCATTTCCAAATAATTTCACTAGCTCTCCACCTGCATACTTTGTTCTATCTACAATTTCATTCAGTCTTTTCTCTGATATCAATTCTGTTATAGGTATTCCGCCTGCAGATGCAAATCTTAGCATTGGAACCATTGTATCACCATGGCCACCTAATACCATGCATTGTATATCTTGAACAGAGAAACCAGTTTCCTCTGCTAAAAATGTCTTAAATCTACAGGTATCAAGAGCACCAGCCATTCCAACTACCTTATTTTTAGAAAAACCAGAGACCTTGTAAAATGAGTAGACAATTGCATCTAGAGGATTAGAAACAACAATGACAAAGGCATTTGGAGCATATTTTTTTACATTATTAGCTACATCTGAAATAATTTTTATATTTATAGATAATAGATCTTCTCTATTCATTCCTGGTTTTCTAGGTATCCCTGCCGTAATTATTACCACATCAGAATCTTTCATATCCTTTGGATCTGACGAACCAGTTATATTAACATCATAGCCATCATGGGGTCTTAGTTGTAAAATATCTAGTGCTTTACCCTTAATCATTCCTTCTGCTTGAGGAATATCATAAATTACTACATCTCCAAGCTCTTTTTGAGCTGCAAGAAGAGCTAGATTTCCACCAATTTGACCACCTCCAACTAATAATATTTTATTTTTTGCCATTTCTAAATAGACCTTTCTTTTTTACTAATATATTTCTAATACAAATATCATAAAATCATCAAGCAAATATTTTGTGATATTAGTCACTATAAACTAAAAACAACAAGTATTTTGTTCATTCTTATTGATAATAGATGTTTAATTTACTAAATTAATATCACATTATAATCGTTTTGATTAAATAAAAATTTTTTAAGGTAGGGGGAGCTATGTTTAAAAAGTCAATTCTTTTTCTTCAATTTATTTTGTTATTTACTTTCACATTCTCACAAGATGTTGTGTTAAGTTTGGATGGCACAAGCTTGAATTATTCAAGCAGTGAGGATATTGGTGGATTTCAATTCTCGCATAATGGCTGTGTAACAAATGCAAGCGGTGGGGATGCTGCTTCAAATGGTTTTGCTATTTCATCAAGTGGAACGGCTGTTATCGCATTTTCATTTACTGGTGCTGTTATTCCTGCTGGTGAGGGAATATTGGTTGAACTTACGGGCGATATTAGTCAGGATTGTTTATTTGACTATGTATTTTCAGATGCAGGTGGAAATGGACTTGATGTTTTGTTTGAAGAAGCGTCCTCTGATGATGGTGCTGACGAAGAATCTTTCTGTCCAGATGGTACACAGGTTTGTTTAAGTCTAGATGGCACAAGCTTGAATTATTCAAGCAGCGAGGATATTGGTGGATTTCAGTTCTCG
>NZUX01000036.1 GCA_002703645.1 Fidelibacterota bacterium
TCGTGGGTACAGAAAGATAAAGCCCCTTTCTGACCGAGGGGCTTTTTATTATGAGATATAAGTTGTGTATTTTTTATTTTCCTAAGATTAAAAACTTAATATAATTTAATTTTCAATTCATATAATTTTTTAATAAAAACACGTCGATAAAAGTATTATTTTATTTTTTTTTCTTGGTTTTTAATTATATGTAATAATATATTAATCGTGCAATTCGTGCATATATATCGTTCAAAACGTGCACTATTAAATATTTTAGAAGGAGTATTATTATGAGAAGTATAGTTTTATCACTTATTATGGGTTTTAGTTTTGTTCTCGCTGAAACATATACTGTTTATGCTGGAAGTATGTACTATAATCCAAATACATTATCTATTGAGCAGGGAGATTCAGTAGAATTTATAAACGAAGGTGGTTTTCATGATGTAGAAGTTGTATCTGGACCTGAGTCATTTAGTCTATCGCCTTGTTCGGGACCTTGTACTATAGGTACATTAACATTTAATAATCCAGGGACCTATGATTATATATGTAGTATTAGTAATCATGAACAAATGGGTATGACGGGTACGATTACTGTTAATGCTCAAACTACAGCGTCAGTACAAGTAATTCACAATAGTGCATCTCCAACAGTAGATGTATATATTGATGGTGCTTTAGCGGTTGAGAATTTTGAGTATCGTACATCAACTCCAGTACTAGAGCTCCCAACATCCTTTACCGTAGGTATCGCACCAGCAGATGGTGATGTGATTGCAGAATTTCCATTCGATTTAATGGATGGTGGTGAGTATGTAGTTGTTGCTACAGGTCTTTTAGGTGATGCTACAACACCATTTGATTTAGCAGCTGCAGGCACAACATTTGGAGCATCAGAAGGTTTTGTTGGTTTAAATGTATATCATGGTTCAACAGATGCCCCATCGGTAGATGTACTGGCAGATGGTGCAGTGTTGGTATCTGATTTAATGTATGGAAGTTTTTCTGGATATGTTGAAGTACCAGAAGCAGATTACACCATTGGAGTTGCTCCTACTGGTGGAGAGTCTATTGCTGATTTTACAGCTCCGCTAGCTGGTTTGGGTGGAAACTCAGCAGTTGTATTTGCTTCAGGATTTTTATCTGGTGATGATCCTGCTTTTGGATTGTTTGCAGCATTAGAAGATGGGGTGGTTATTGAACTTCCTAGTTATTCTAATCTTTCAAACTCTAATATTTTAAATAAGAGCTTTGAAATAACAAGCTTATACCCAAATCCATTCAATCCAACAACGACATTAACTTTTCAAGTTCCAGAACTAACTAATATTAATGTTGACATATACAATATAAATGGACAATTTGTAGAGAGTTTATATAGTGGATTTAAAAATCCTGGTCAGCATTCAATTAATTGGAATGCGAGTAATGTTTCTACTGGAGTATATCTTATTAGAATGTCTTCTGGTTCATACGTAGAAACTAGTAAAGTAATGTTATTAAAATAAAACTAGACTAGCAATAAATAAACTAGAAAGAAATCATTATTATTAGAATTAATTGATGATTTCTTTCTAGTTTTTTTTGTTTATTGCATTATTTCTGTAAATTTAGTTTATCATGAAAAAAATATTATTAATTTTACAGATATCATCAGCATTTGCGAATTCATTTATTCCTAACCACAATCAATCAATAAATTATATTCAAGTATTTTTTAAATGGCCTCAAATTCCTGGAACCAATCAATATCAATTAACAATAGTAGAAACTGCAAATCCCAATCAATCATTATCATATTCATCTTTGTCTAATTCAATGCTGATTGAAGATTATTTAAATTGGGATACTAACTACAGCTGGGAAGTCTGTGGTGCAGATGAATATTTAGATGTATGTTTTAATAAAGAGTTTACAACTAACTCAATAGATGAGCTTAGTTTGAATCAAATTAATATTTTAGATATAGATAGTGTGCAATATTATGATGGGATAAATATTTTAGATTTTGAGAGCCTGGGCTATTCTTTAGCTATTGATAAATATGGAAATATTATATGGTTTGCAGATAATAATAATTTTAATAATTCTAAGATTATATCTGGAGAATTGCTAGATAACGGAAATTTTACTGCGTTTTCAAATGGCGTAGGTTATGAGTTTACGATTGATAGTGATATAATATTTGAGACTCCATCGGATTTTAATGTTCATCATCAAATTTCAAAAACTAACCAAGGAACATATTTTATTATTGATGCTGAAATTGAATATCATCCATGTCCTATTGAATGTGATATAGGATTTTCAATGTTGCCTATTCCCTGGCAAGGAGATCGATTTGTAGAATTGAATAGTCTTGGAGAAATTATATGGGAATGGAATGCGTTTAATGAAATAAGTTTGCTAGAATATAATCCATATTATGCTGAAACCTATAATGGAGTTGTTGAATTTGATTGGACTCATTCTAATTCAGTGCTTTATGATCAAGCTTCTGAATCTGTATATGTATCTATACGGAATTTATCAAGAGTTACATCCATTGATTATTTAACTGGCGAGGTTAATTGGAATCTTGGTGAATCAAATTTTATGATTAATCCTGATTTTGAAAATGAAATCAACTTCTCTCAACAGCATTCAGTACAATTAACAGATAATGGTAATTTGATTTTTTTTGACAATGGAAGATTCCAGAATCCGGAATTATCACGATGCATTGAAGTAGCCTTTGAAAATGAAGAACCTATAATAGTATGGGAACATATTCTTCCAGATTCAATGTTTACGGGGTCTAGGGGAGAGTGTGATCGATTAGCTAATGGTAATACTTTGATATCTGCTGGTCGAAATGGTAATGTTATTGAAGTTAATCCTAATAATGATTTAGTATGGCATTTAAATGTTAAAGATAATAATAATATACATATTAGCGTTTATAGAACTCAAAGAGCACCCAATTTATATCCAGATATTTTTTCATATGAAATAGATAATCTAAATGGCGAGTTTGGTGATTATTCGATTGTTAATAATGGTATTATTAATTTATCTATTTATAATCATGGCTGGATAGATAGAATTTTAAATTATAGCATACTAAGTGATAATAGCGAAATTNTTTCTGGTCAAATTAATTTAAATGATAGTCTNNTAAACNATGATATTAGTTTGAACAATTATACTTTTAATAATAATCAAGAATATATATTCCGTTTAACTTCATCTAATAATTCATCTAATTCCCANGATGTTAACTTTCATTTTTCAGATTTAGAATTAGGTGACGTTGATGCTAGTGGTTCGGTAGATATATTGGATGCTGTTACCATTGTAGAAATAATTTTAAATAGTNTAGGCTATAATCAGCTAGCTGATATTAATAATGANATGAATATAGACTTATTNGACATTATGATAATTATAAATATTATAATTACTTAATTGTCAAATTAAATATATATTAAGGTATAGGATTTAAGGCTTTAAAATGCAACTAAAAACAATCTACATATTAATAGTNACANTATCTTTTTTATTATCTAGTGATATNAATTCAGATAATAATACTCAATCTAAAGAAGAAAAGAAAAGATGGTCTTTATTTAAAAAGAAAGATAAATCGAACNCTGTAGATGAATTAGTAGATGATGAAAATATTGAAGAAGAAAAATCATCAGAAGAATCATCAGAAGAAGATTCTAAGTTAAGCAAGAAAGAAAAGAAGAAAGCTGAAAAAAAGAAGAAGAAAGAAGAAAAAAAGAAGAAAAAAGCTGAAAAAAAGAAGAAGAAAGNNGAAAAAAAGAAAGATAAAAAAGGTCTTTTTANCTTTNTAAAAAAGAAATCNGATGATGAAGANTCTAGTGAAGAAGAANTAAAAGAAGAGAATGATTCATCTNANNCCTCAACGGATACAGATAGNAGTNAAGGANACNANTCCTTAGATGANAGTGCTANTAGCTCTGAACAAGATGNAATAGATGCAGATACTAGTANTAATGANCTGGTNCAAGCTATTATCGCGCAGAATAAAAAAATAGATTTACTAATACAACANCTNGATCCNTCTGAGTCTATTGTTGANGATAGNGAGTCTGANNAAGATTCTACTGATATGNTGGAGTTATTACAAATTGTTCAAAATAAATTTAGTGAAATTGATTTAGCTGTATCTGGATCAGATTCTTTATTTATGAGNATATCTGAAGATATGGANAATCTTCAAAATAAAATTGAATCTATAAATATTAGACTTGAAACTAAAATTCAATCAATTGAAATGTCTTCTGATCTATATACAAATGAATTGAATCAGAGGGTTGATTCATTGGAAGAGAATTTTTCTTCAGGTGGTTCAGGTATTCAAGAGTTAAAAGATATGAACAAAGATTTAATTTTAAAAATGCTTAAGGTTGATGATAAATATAGCTCTGAGATATCAAGGNTAGANGGTAAAATTGAAGAACTNCAAAATGGNATGTCTAATCTAAAAGAAATTAATAAAGACCTTGTAGTTAGTGCGCTNACTCAACCTAAAGATGATGTTGTATCTAAACCTTCATCTAATACTAAGAAAAGCTCATCTAAAATATCTAAATCTATATATAAGAAAAAATATGATGAAGCATATTTAGCTTATTTAGATGCGAATTACGATAAAAGCCTATCTATATTTCAAGAATTACTAAANATAAATGATACTAATGATTTAACTGATAATTGNCAGTATTGGGTAGGTGAAATTTACTATTCAATGAAAGATTATAATCAAGCAATCNATGCCTTTAATGCAGTCTTTAATTATAAAGAGAATAATAAAGGTGCATATGCATACTATAAACTTGGTTTATGTTATTTAAATGTTGGTAATACAGACAAAGCGGTAGAATCTTTCAATAAAGTTGTTAGTGATTACAGTAATCAATCTGATTTAGTTAAAAAATCAGAACAATTTATTAGTAAATACAGCAAATAAGTTTAATATTCCTTTTAATAGGAGNNCCTTGATGAGTCAAATCTTAATCAATCAATCTGTAGCTATATTATGTGATGGAAATAATATTGAAAGAAGTATTCATGATATGTCNAATAGTAAAAATGCTATGATTAATTTTGATACTTTAATTCCAAAGCTACTAAATGGTAGGGGATTGAATAGAATGATATATTTTAGAGAGGGAAAATCTATATCATCAAAATTTGCAGATAGNCTNCATGAAAATTTTTATGGTTCAGTTATTCCTTGTCATAAATCAGCAGATATTCCTCTTTCTATTAAAGCTACTCAATTAGCGTCTAAAGTAGATACTATTATAATCATGTCAGGTGATTCGGACTATGTTGANCTGGTTACACACTTAAGNGCTGAAGGGGTGAGAGTTGAGATTGCCGCTGTTAGAAAAACAACTGCCCAAATTCTTATTGATAAATCAGATTATATGCATGACATTACGAATGATGACTGGTTTATTTATAAAGCTCCTAAAAATTCTCAAAATAAAAAATAATTTTGGAACTTTTTATATATTAATAATATTAAATATAATAGGAGATGCCTCTATCTCCTAATTGTCCTCCTTCAAAAAAGTGCCCTGAAAAGGGCATTTTTTGTAATATTTCCTTAAAACTTGTTATTATTATTATATTTAGCATCTATTTAGTTTATGTNTAATGAATAAAATTATTAATAAATCAATCAATTCTCCTATTCAGATAGCTATTATATCAATTCTTTTAACTGTATTGATAGCGTCTGGAATTCGATGGTTTATCATTGATGATGANTTTTTTAAAATGTTTCCCAAGGATTTAGAGTCTAGATTATTATGGGAAGACATGACGCGTGAGTTTGGGGATAGTGAATTTCTATTTATAGCCTTTGGTCAAGATAATCGTGACATATATAATGTAGAAACTATAAATATAATTAAAGAGCTTACTAAAGAGCTCAAAGAAATACCAATTGTAGATAAAGTGATTTCTTTATCTACAATTGATAAGATTGAATCTGANCCTGAAGATGAAACATGGCTTTTAGTTGATAAGCTTTTTCCAGATAAGGCATTAGATATAAATCAAATCATAAATGCTAAAAAATATCTTAATAATAATCCAGATGTAAAAAATAGACTGGTAAGTAATGATGAAGTATATACAGCAATTGCAGTAAGATCTTTAATAGTNAATGAAGATGGNAGCTATCGAAATAACTCTGATTTAATGAATGAGGTTTTACCTATTACAGGTAGATACTTAAGTAAGTATAATGTTCACTATGCAGGAAATCCATATATAACAGGTGAAGTACCCAACCTTATTAGAAGTGATGTTTCAAAGCTAATGCTCTCTGGAATCTTAATTATGATATTTCTTTTATATATTAATATTAGAAATTTTAAAGCTGTTTCTATGATATTATGTTTAATCATTTTATCTATTGTTTGTATGAATGGATTTATGGGATGGATGTTTTATTTGACAGGTANAGAAATATTTAATTTCACTATAATAAATACATCAATGCCTATTGTTTTATTAACTATTGCAAATTCTGATGGGGTACATATTATAACTCATTTCTTTAAGGAATTAAGAATTACAAAAAATAAGAAGGAAGCTATTGAAAATTCTATGGATGCATTAAAAATGCCTATTTTCCTTACTTCTATAACTACTATTATAGCATTNCTTGCAATGATTTTTGCTCCAATTCCTCAGATGTTTGGTTATGGAATCTGTATTAGCTTTGGAATATTTTGGGCTTGGTTTTTATCTAATACTTTACTTCCATCAATGATAATGCTATTTAATTGGGATTTAAATTCAATTTCTATATTAAAACAAGGGTTTTTAGAANAATCAATTAAAAGGATTGGAGGTTTNATTTTCACTAATCCTAAAAAGATATTANTTATGGGNATTTCTTTTGTTTTAGTTGGAATTATAGGTATAGGANTTTTAAAAGTAGAAGTTAATATAATTAAATTTTTCAAAGATGGAAACTCTATTAGGGAAAGTACTGAATTTGTAGATGATAACTTTTCAGGTACGATGAGNCTATTAATGCGAGTTAACGCAGATATGAAGAACCCTGAAACNCTTCGTGAGATTTCGAAGATTCAAGAATATATTGAAACTCATCCTGAAGTTGGTATGACATTATCTTTATCTGATATTATAAAGCAAATGCATGAGACTTTATATAANGATGAAGAATATTATTCTATTCCAGATAGCTTAAATCAAGTAAGTAATTTATTATTTATGGCTCCAGGNGATCAATTAGATATGGTTGTTAATACTACAACATATAAAAAAGGANTGATTCANTCATATTTATCTTCAATTTCAACAGATGAAATTGTGACAATATCTGATGATATCAATAACTTTATTNATACGGAGATTAAAGATGATTTAAATATTGAAACAAGTGGGCTAATGATTCTTCTTAAAGATTTTATATCATTAGTTATTAACTCTTCAGTAATTAGTATTTTAGTTTCAATAATTNCAATATTTATTATATCTCTTATATTTTTTAAACAGCCTTGGTGGGCATTAATGTCAATTATTCCGCTTTGTTCTGCTGTAATACTTAACTTCGGATTAATGGGGATTTTTGGAATNAAGCTAAGCCATCTAACAGCACTTTTAACTTCAATAATCATTGGGGTAGGGGTTGATTTTGCTGTACATTACATATCCAGTTTTAGANGGAAATTAAGATTGGGTGTAGAGAATTCTAAATTAAGTAAATTAACAATGGATGATGTTGGNTATCCTATTTTACTTGATGTNGTTTCAAATATGGGTTTTGCTGCANTGCTTTTTTCAGATCTTATTCCATTGAATTATATGGGTGGCTTAATGGTGTTTGCAATGCTAACNACATCATTTGGGACATTTCTACTTATGGGAACAACAATTGAAATTTTAAGAAAAAAAATTAATTTTAGATAAAGGGAAATAAGTGATAAACGAAGTAAAAGTGAAAGAATATAAAGAAAAGTCAGCCTCTTTAGTTAGTATTGTACTAAATGATCGGCAAATATGTGATATTGAATTAATACTAAATGGTGCATTCTCTCCTTTAAATGGTTTTTTAGGAAAATCTGATTATGAATCAGTTCTTAATAATATGAAATTAAGTAATGGCGAGATATGGCCAATTCCTATTATGCTGGATGTAGATGAAGAATTTATTGATGCAAATTCAATTGAAAATGGAACTGAGATTGCATTAAGAGAAAAAGAAGGTTTCTTAGTTGGTATATTAACGGTTAGCGATGTATGGACACCTAATAAAAAGATAGAAGCAGAAGCCATCTATAAGACAACAGATACTTATCATCCNGGAGTAAATAATTTAATTAATTCTACTAAAAGTGTTTATATCGGTGGAGAGATTACAGCTGTTCAAAGTCCTAAGCATTATGATTATAATCTTCTNCGTCATACTCCTAGTGAATTAAAAGAACAATTTGACAAGCTAGGTTGGGAAAAAATTGTTGCTTTCCAAACAAGGAATCCAATGCANAGAGCTCACAAAGAAATAGCTTATAGAGCTGCGACAGAGGTGCAGGCGAATCTTCTTATTCATCCGGTTGTTGGGCAAACTAAACCTGGAGATATTGATCATTTTACTCGAGTTCGTTGTTATCAAAAAATATTAAAATANTACCCAGAGGGGACAACTATGCTAAGCTTACTTCCACTATCAATGAGAATGGCTGGACCTAGAGAGGCTCTTTGGCATGGTTTNATAAGAAAAAACTATGGTTGTACTCATATTGTTATAGGTAGAGATCATGCTGGCCCAGGTAAGGATGCTTCTGGGAAAGATTATTATGGTCCATATGAAGCTCAAGAANTATTAAAATCTTTTAGTGATGAAATAGGCATTGATATGGTTGAGTTTAAAATGATGGTTTATGTAGAAGAAAAAGCTGAGTATATGCCTATTGATAATGTCCCTGANGGACTNAAAACACTAAATATATCAGGAACAGAATTACGNCATCGTCTTGAGAATGACTTAGATATTCCAGATTGGTTTACTTACCCTGAAATTGTTAAAGAACTTAAAAAGACATATCCATCTAAGGATAACCAAGGCTTAACGATATTTTTTACAGGTTTATCAGGNTCTGGAAAATCTACGATTGCAAATGGCCTTCTTGTAAAGTTAAAAGAGCATGGAAAGCGAAATGTAACTCTTCTTGATGGAGATATAGTTAGAACTCATCTTTCTAGTGAACTTGGTTTCTCAAAANANCATAGAAATTTAAATATTACTCGTATTGGATTTGTGGCAAGTGAAATNACTAAGAATGGTGGTATAGCAATTTGCGCTCCAATTGCNCCTTATGATGAAAGTCGAAAACAGAATAAAGATCTTATATCAGAATATGGAAATTATGTTGAAGTTCATGTTTCAACGCCACTTTCAACATGTGAAAGAAGNGATACAAAAGGACTTTATGCGATGGCTAGACAAGGTAAAATAAAAGGATTTACAGGAATTGANGATCCTTATGAAGAGCCTAAAAATCCATCATTNAGTATTGATACTACAGATATAACTGAGGAAGAGGCTATACAGAANGTAATGCTTTATCTTGAGAAAGAAGGTTTTATTTGNTAGCTCTAGCCCTAGATAAAGTGCTTGAAGACCTTATAGATATATCAAGAAAAGCAGGTAATGAAATTCTTGATGTTTATAAAGCTTCTTTTGAAATAACTTTAAAAGAAGACTTATCTCCACTTACAGATGCAGATAGAAGAGCTAATGCTGTTATCACTTCAATGTTAGAATCTTTATATCCAGAAATTCCTATTTTATCAGAAGAAGGTAAAAAAATTAATTACGAAGATAGAAGTGATTGGAATTTATTTTGGTTAGTAGATCCACTAGATGGGACTAAGGAGTTTGTAAAGAGAAACGGTGAATTTACTGTGAATATTGCACTTATAAAAGATGGATTACCTATTGCTGGAATTGTGTATGCTCCAACAAAAGAAACATATTGGTATGGAGCTGAAGGTTTAGGGTCTTATAAAATGTCAGAAAATTTTCCTCCTATAAGAATATCTGTTGAAAATAATATAGATTCACCTATAAGGATAGTCTCAAGTCGATCACANCCAAGCCCTAAGCTAGAATTATATTTAAGTAGATTCGATGATTATGAGATGGTTAATATGGGTAGTTCATTAAAAATTTGTTTAGTAGCAGATAGNTCAGCTCATATCTATCCACGTTTAGGTCCAACAATGGAATGGGATTCTGGGGCAGGACATGCAGTTTTNAAATTTGCTGGTGGTGAGCTCATTGATAGGGAAACCGGAAAAGAGCTAATATATAATAAAGAAATATTAAAAAATCCTGACTTCATTTGTTATGGTCCAAAGGTTAAGGATGCCNATGAAGTACTATAGCTTTATATTTTATTTGTTTTCTATTTTATTTTCACAGACTGGTTATGAAATAGCAGAAAGAATGACTAGTAGAGAGGCTCCTTTAGATATTAAATCAAAACTCATTATGACTCTTGAAGATAAAGATAATAATAAAATGGAATCCATTATACGTTCACAGACTAAAGATAATGGNAAAAAACAGATTATGTGGTTTTTGTATCCACCAGATAGTAGGGGAATATCTTTATATAAGATTGAAAATAAGAAAGGTAGGGATATCATGAAAATGTGGTTACCTGCCTTCAAAAAAATCAGAAAAATATCTTCAAGTAGGAAATCAGATAATTTCATGGGCTCAGATTTATCATTTGAAGATTTATATAGTAGAGAGCTTGANGATTANTCTTATACAGTTGAATTTATAGAAGAGTCTAACCAATATATTATGACAAGTATTCCAAAAGAAAATATCAAATCAAGTTATAGCAAGCATATAAGTTGGATAAATAAAGATAATCTACTTATTAATAAAGAANAGTCGTATAATAAATCAGGATCTTTATTTAAAACTAAGGAGTTTAAGTATATAAACATAGATGGCTTTGATTTAGTTGAAAAAATTACAGTAGTTGATATAAAAAAAAATCATAAGACTTATTTAAAATTTGAAGAGATGATATTAAACTCTGGATTAAAAGATAGCGATTTTCATGAAAAAAATTTAAGACGAATTCCAATAGATAAGGATATGAAATGAAAAAAATAACTTTAATGACTTTAATAATTTTAAATTTAAATTTATTTGCTGATATGGTAAGACCTGTGGATGGCTCATCTTTAAATTATACTCATATTTTATTTGAATGGGATCAAGAAGTTAATGCTTGGGGGAATGAGAATGACATTATAGAATATGAGATTCAGATTTCTACTAATTCTAATTTTTCNTCTATTTTATCATCAGCTTTTACATCNTCTTTGATATATGTTGAATCAGANAATATTAACTGGTCAGATACATATTATTGGAGAGTACGTNCAACGTATAGCGATGGAAGTGTTGGAGNTTGGATAGATACATTCTCATTTAATACTACAGATTCTATAACCTCTGCAGATATNACTATTTATGATTCTAATGAATANCAAGATGGAATTACATTNTTAGGATCATTAGAAGAAAATTTCAGTGCAGCATTTAATAAGCAAGGTGATGAAATATGGAATTCAAATGGGATTAATCTCATCATGTATAATACTAATTTAAGAGGTGAATTATATGGAGCTCATTATGAACCACAGCTTCAACATCCATATCCTGCAATTGAGTTTGACCTCGATATCAACTATATATGGGAAGAACCAAATGATGATTTTTCTCATCATGATATTATTAGGCTCCCAGATGGAAATTATTTAAGTATTATTGAAACTACAGAAAATCTACCAGTGCCATCAACAGGTCCATGGTATAATTCATGCTTAAATTTTATTGGTTCTTATCAATGTGATGGAAATTTTTTTCCATGGGTAGGTGATAAGCTTGTTATATGGGATAGAGATACAAAAGAAATTTTATGGGAGTGGAATGCTTTTGATCACTACAGCACGGAAGATTATGATGGTGCATATTATTATGATGGCATATATGGTGGTACTTGGGATAATGCGATACAAACATTTAGATATGATTGGACTCATATTAATGCGGTAACCTATAGTGAAAATGAAAATGCTTTATATATATCATGTAGACATCTATCTAGAATTACAAAAATATATTTTGATGATTCTAATTATAATAATCCTCAAAATGGTGAGGTTATATGGAATATAGGCCAAGAAATGCCATCAGGAGATGTAGATTGTGGAATGGATATTAATTTTAGCTGGCAACATACCATATCTCCATTAGATAATGGTAATTTTGTTATTTTAGATAATGGAAACTTAAGTAATGATTTTGATAATAGTCTTAGTAGTCCTATAACTAGAGCACTTGAAATTAACCCTAATGAAATAGATGGTGGTGGATGTAATGCTGAGATTGTTTGGGAGTACTCTCTTCCTCCATCACTTTTTGGATTGGCATCAGGAGGTGTTCAAAAACTTGATAATGGAAATTATCTTATTTCTACCGTTGCAGATGGTGGAACAACTCTTGAGGTATCATCTAATCAAGATTTAATTTGGGAGGCTAAGTATAATTTAAATGTTGGTCTTATTCATCGAGCATATAGAGCTAGTAGTTTATATCCTGTAGAAGTAAGTGCTGTTGCCTTGAATTATAATTATGCAGATGGTGAATGTTGTGGAGGATTTATAGAAACCTCTTTATCTGATTCCGTTAGAGTTTGGTTTCATATATATAATAATGGAACTATGGCTGAACATTTTGAATATTCCCTCTCATCTACAAGTAGTTCAGATATATGGTATGAAGAACAAGGAGGGGTTGTAGAAATCCAACCTGGAGATTATCAATTAATTGGTTTTTCTGGAGTTGGCTCAGGTCCTGATAGTTATAATGATGTTGAGTTAATTATTTCTTCTATTAATAATCATAATGTTGTTAAAACATATAATTATACAGTCGTTGAGAAGGATGACTTATCTAATGAAGATGTAGGTATTAATAGATTTGAACTTTTAGATATTTATCCCAATCCATTTAATCCATCAACAACTATTAATATTCAAATTGATAAAATAGTTACCAATGCAGAAATTAATATTTATGACATTAATGGGAAATTGATTGATCAAATATACTCTGGTATATTTAGTCCTGGAANACATTCCATTATATGGAATCCTAAAAATATATCTAGTGGTAAATATTTTATTAAGTTTAAATCTGGTGAATTTGTTATGGTGAAAGAAGCGCTCTATATTAAATAGTAATATTTCTTTACAATTATTTTATGTTTTTATTAGTTGATTAGGTGTTATNTTAGGTCAGAATTGTTTTTAGAGGGAGGCTAAATGCTTAAAACATTTATAACTATATTTTTATTTAATCTAGTATTCTCAGTTGACTACACAACTGAAATNCAACCTATTTTNAATAATAATTGTGGAGGATGTCATACTACNAACTCATCTGGTGGACTTAATTTATCAAGTTATGATAATTTAATGTCTAGTGATACTGTNATTCCAGGAGACCATGCTTCAAGTATTTTATTCGATAGAATTATTAGAGAAAATTCTGAACCAGGTGATATGCCTCCAGGTAATAATCAATTAGATCAATCAGAAATCCAGTTAATTGCTGATTGGATTGATGAGGGGGCTTTAGAATTTGAAGCCACGTGCGATGAGGGTTTTACTCTTATAGAATCTGTACCAAATACTTGTATAGTTTTTGATCAGTCTGATTGCTTTCATAATGGGGATCTTCAAGTTTTAGCAGATATATGTGAATCTAATGGTATTTTTAGTTTAGATCCACTATACTTGGGAAGTCAAAATTGGTTGAATGGTAGATTATTACGTATTCAGGTAGGTAATTATTTTCAAGGTGGAAATATAGAGTTAGAAACTCTTCCTGAATCAATTTCTAATCTTAGCTCTTTAACAACTCTTCAAGTTGATAAAAATGCCCTATCAGCATTACCTGAAGGGNTAGGGGNTTTATCTAATTTAACTGCTTTAATTACATCTAATAATTTTATTGAAAGCATTCCAAGTAGCATTGGAAATTTGACTAATGTATGGTACTTAGATCTTGGGTATAATAATCTTGAAACTTTACCATCTAGTATATCTAATATGAGTTCTTTAGAATATTTATATATTTTTGGAAATAATTTATCTTCNTTACCTGAGTCAATTTGTGATCTAAATNTAGATTGGAGTGGACTTGATAATGGATTTATGCCCTATTTTGCATCTGGTGGAAATGAGCTTTGTGAAAGTATTCCTGAATGTGTATCTAGTTCAGAAAATTTTGAAATTGGGTTAGAAGCAAACTACTATTCATTTACAATAAGCTTACCTCAAGATTGTGAAGATAGTTGCGGTACCGGTGATGTTAATGCAGATGGTTCAATAGATGTCCTTGATGTAGTAACTACTGTAAATATTGTCCTTGGAAATATTGATGCAAGTGAATCNGAACAATGTNCTGCAGATATGCAAGGTGATGGAAATATAGATGTTCTTGATGTAGTTACAATGGTTAATCTTATATTAAACTAAAAAGAATACTTTATTTGCATTCTAATATGAGAGAAATCTTCCATTTGATTTAAAGGGTAATCAAGAGCTTTTTCGTAATCTTCACCTTTNTTTTTAATTGAATTAGGATGCGTTTCATCTCCATTGATGTAGTTTATTGCAAAAGTAGACGTAACCCTATCAGTAAGCTTATAATCTGTATTAAGTTCTAAAAAATAACCTTTATACTCTAAGTCCATTAAATTTCTNANTTGTAGCGTTAACCTATCATTTAAGAATGATTTACTTATACCACCCAAAATTGCTTTATTTACCATTAATGCAAGAGGGGACCCCATTCCTGGGTAGAAAAAATCATATGGGTCAAATCCACATATTTCAACNGGAGGAGTATCAATTTGGATACAAGGTTCATCAGCTTTTAGAGGAGATTGTGACTTATAGCTTAGTGTATCATATTCAAAGTATTGAACTAATAAATTTATATTAGATGGAAGGTCATATTCTGCTTGAATAGTTACTTGATAATATTCAGCAGTTTCTAAAGACGGTATTGATTCAAATGGAGTATCATTTAACTCATCACCAGGACTTGGAAAAAAAGGATCGGGATTATAGTAAGGTCTTTCAATATTATTTTTTGTATAAGTGGACGTAAAATATCCAGCATCAGCACGCAGTGTTAAATCTTTAATAATAGCAGCTCCACCAAGACCTAAAACTTCAGTTTTTCTATATGTAAATACTGTATCTTGTGCTAAAGTATAAGCATCTGGATTATCTGGACCTAGACTATAGTCTCTTACTGCATATACATTTCCTTCAGCTGTAGCAGCAATATTTACTCCAGCAAAATTATATATTCTATCGTAGCCATTAAAGTAACTAATTCCTAAGTCTATCATATCTGTAGATAATTGCATATATGCCCCATATTCACCAGATTTATCACTTTCCATAAATTGATAATCATTGGGTATTACTGGTAAATCAATTGGAAATTCTGAATTACTTGCGGGTAATCGATTTATAGAATGAAAAGGACTTGCAGTAAAACCAAATGTTAAGTTTTTATAATATAAATCTGTCGATAACGCAGTTGTTGCAATTTTTCTATCTGCACCAGTTTCAAATAAGAAATTATAATCGTATGCACATGAATTATCAAGTGGACTATTCTCATCAACAAATCCCCACGATTGAATTTGTTTTCCTATTCTAATTTCTCCAAAATCTAGAAACCAAGCCATATAAAGCTCTCTTAAATCAAATAGAAAATCTTGAGGGTCATCCATTTTATAGGAATAGCTATTTTGAGGTTGATACTCTAATGCAAGTTTCCCAACAAATTCAAAATTATTATGTCGATTTGCGAAGGTAGTATTTAACATTCTATATGGCATTCTAATTATTTCACCATCATCAAGTGTTGATATATAGTAGAAATTAGCATTTCCGGTAAATAGAGATTGATTTTCACCATCATCTGATATTAAAAATGTTGTAAGAGTAATCATTAGTAATAATCTTAGCATATTATTTTATTCCTTATATAATTCTTCTAGAGATTCTGATAGCCATTCAATCATCTCTGTACCTTGNTTTGNCCAAGCCCGAGAAAGAGCCCAATCNGGGAAATCCCCTCCAAGCTCACCATTCCACGTATATATAACCTTTGTTGATGCGCCATCAACCTCTTTAAGATACCACTCTCCAGCAGCATTTGCTAATCTTATACAATCACTATTTAGTGGGATATTTATGTCTTTAACAGCTTGAAATTTATAAGATAGGTAATCATTATTTTTTTGTGTATTATATTCAACAATATATTCTCTATCTGATATTGGAAATGGCATATCAATTCTAATATGAATAATATCATCTTCTATTATCTTTGATGATTTTACTCGATCAAATATTTGATAATAATTTTCTAGATCTTCAATCATTTTAGATACTTTATCAATGCTATATGGTATTGTAGATATAGTTCTTACCCAATCTATATTGAGAGTATCTATCCATCCTATCCATATTTTATTATCATTATCTTGTAATACATTCCAGTCATCTAAGCTTTCATGATTTGGATGTTTAATAGCAAATAATGTGGAGTATATAACAATGATAATTAGATACTTTTTCATTCTTTACCTATATGAATATTATTAGTTAAAAATGTTTCATAAATAACAGCACAATCTTTTTTAATCTGTTCTTCAGTTAGGCCAAATTTAGATAAATCATATTTATGCTTACTTTTATACGCACTTTGTTTTTCTGATGTTATTTTAATCTCATTTATTAGTTCTTGAGATGGTTTATGATTAATGAAAGGAAGTATCTCATTCATTAATCCATCAAAATCATTCATCATACGATCATATTGTACAATTGCAACCTTACTTTTATCTATTCTTCCATTAACCCAATCATCATGAAAACGTATTTGTAGCTCTACTAGAGCTTTATATAATCGTTGAATATAGTGATTTCTTTTTTCTTCTGGAAGACTCCAGAACCCAAATACACCATCTAAGACTCCTGTTACTAGACTTAATCCAGATGGAATCACATTTAATGGATCTCTGATCATATAAAGCAACTTTGCATCAGGAAATTTTTTGAGGAATGAAGGAATGTTAACACTAATTGAGAATAGCTTTCCAATCATTCGTTCAGATTTTGAGCTTATTAGAGTTCTTCTCCACATTATATCAAACCAATTAAAATCTCTTTTTGAATTATCTCTAATTTTAGGCTGGAACCAATCTAGTAAATCTTCTTTTGCCCATGATAAAATGAAAGCATATAAGAAGAATCCATCAAAAAATCTAAATAAGAGTGAAGGGTCATCAGTTTCAATAGCATTAAGATTCGTTTTATGTACATCATCTGAATGAAATTTTGCAGGACTAACTTTTTCAAGTAGAGGTAATATTGGTTTTATGATTTTTTGTAGGATTATAGATGGAAAAACCATTTGGTATAGTCTAGATCCAGTTCCAATTCCATTATTAGCAAGGTATCGATGGATAAAAGTAGTCCCTGATCGAGGATTACCTACTATAAGAATGGGACTAGATATTTTTTTTCTAAGTTTGATTGGGAAAAACAACCAATCAATTTTCATGAAAATAAAATTAAGTAATCTTACTGTTAGTAGATATAAACCAACAAAAATCGTAGCAATCCATATCCCGAATGTAGTCCCTACTGTATGGTATGCTTTACAAACTCTTTTTAAGATTCCAACCTTCAATTTCTCTCCAATCATTAAACAATTAAGTTAGTAATATATTATTAATCTAAAATTAAAATATTATGTAACAAATATTTACAAAAAACTATGGGAGTAATATTAAATTCTAGTAATAATTTTAGATTAGACGATTCATATACATAATTAAGGAAAATTTTAATGAATTTTTATAAATCAATTTTATTTTTATTTTATTTTTCATTTTTAACTGCAGAGCTTTATCAAGGCCACATGCTTTATACTCCAGGTGGTGGAGGAAGTAGTAATACAACTTATTATAAAGATTGGAATGGTAATACAGTAAATACTTGGTCTCATGGTACAGGTCCTGCAAGTATGCCTTATTTTTTTCCTAGTCCAGAAGGTGGTGTTGAAAATGCATTGCTTTATTATCCATGTCGTTCAACAAATCCAACTATGAATAGTGGTGGTGTAGGAGGTAGAGTAGATATATTAAATTGGGATGGTCAAATTCTTTACAGGTATAATATTTCAAGCACTCTTAATCAGCATCATCATGATATAGCTGTACTACCAAATGGAAATTTTATAGTCGTTGCATGGGAGCGTCTTTATGCTGATGAATGGCAAGCGCTTGGTAGGACTAGCGTTAATAATAATTTAAATCAAATGTGGGCAACTGCTTTTTATGAAATTCAGCCAACCCTTGATGGAAGAACTGAGTCTATAGATAATTTTGATGCAGTTGTATGGGAATGGCATATTACAGACCATCTTATTCAAGATGTGGATCCATCATTAGATAATTATGGAGTTATATCTGAACATCCAGAGCTATTTGATGTTAACTGTGGTACAGTTGGAAGTAATGGTGGACCAGGTGGACAGGTTAATGGTGATTGGATACATGTTAATGCATTAGACTATAATGCAGATCTTGATCAGTTAGCTTTTTCATCAAGACATATGGGTGAAATTTTTATTATTGATCATAGCACTACTACAGAAGAAGCTGCTGGTCATACTGGAGGTAATTCTGGTAAAGGTAGTGATTTTCTTTATAGATGGGGTGGCCCAGGAAATTACGATAGAGGAAATAATTCAGATAATATTCTTGATGCGCAGCATGGTGTAAATTGGATTCCAGAAGGATATCCAGGTGCAGGAAACCTTATACTTTTTAATAATTATCATTCAGGCAATAATGCGGCGGTCCTTGAGATAGAGACTCCAATTCAAGATGATGGGAGCTATGAGCTAATTGGAAATAATCCATATGGGCCAGATTCATGGTCTTGGATTTATAATACTAATATCTCTTCTAATATGCAGAGTGGTGCTTTTAGAATGCCAAATGGAAATACATTTATAACAGAAGCAGAGGATGCTAGAATTATTGAAGTAACCTCATCAGGCCAAATTGTATATGACTATAGCTGGCCTGGTAATACCAGCATCATTGCAAGAGCAATGAAATATGCTCCAGANTTTTTTGATTCTCAGTATGTTTTAGGAGATGTTAATGGNGATGAGTCTATTGATATTTTAGATGTAGTTANATCTGTTAATATAGTTTTAGGTGNTGCAGANTCNAANCCNGCTGCNGATNTAAACTCNGATGGAATTATCAATATCTTGGATATTATTTCATTAATAAATATTATTTTAGAATAAAGTAATAANTATCTATTGGTTAAACTGAATATCTCCATGACATTCAAAGTCACCTGATGTCATAACCATTCTATATATANTAGAGTTTTCAATTATTNCAANATCTTCAACAGGTATATANGCACATATAGCAGTTTGNCCATTNGCATAATTATCATTGTAGNTATAAATCGATTGGCCTTCATTATTAATAATATCAATNTTNAGATTATTTAAATTACNCCAAGTNGGATCNTATGGAGTTGAAAANTGGTANCATAATTGATAGGATTGTCCAAAAGGCCCCCATTCTTGTGATGTCAGAGGGTTTGGATATGCCGGATTTAGTCCAAAACCTGTATCNGGGCTATTAAANTCAAATTCACACCAATCAAAAGGATCAGCTTCATCTATATTATAATTTCCTGATTCATCTGTTTCTGTAATACCATTAAAATTCCCATCGCAATCAAAATTTTCTTGTGCCCAGACACAAGAATTATCACTTATAATTGCTTCTGGATCATAATTACATGCTAGTTCATCAATACATCCATAGNTGTAGTATGTAGAATTTGAATCTTTCTTAATATTGTAGTAGCATTCACTATNTTCATCTAAATCATTTAAAATAATACGATAATATCCATCTTCTACTATACTTCCATCTTGATTTGTACCATCCCAAAAGATTGAGTAAACTCCAGGANTTTTAAATCCTTCATCTATAATTTTTATTTCATTCATATCCATNTCAAATATTTTTAAAGTCATTTCTAAACTTTGAGCAAGCGTAAAATGTATGTNNGTAATAGTGTTNAATGGATTTGGAAATGCTTGATTAATGCTNCTNCAAGTAGGAANATGCGAATNATNATCATTAGTTCTAATATTACAATCTTCTAATGTCGAACAGTTAGTATGATATCCTTCGTCACCTTCAAAACCTATTTCATTACCATANACATCTGTAAGTTGTATCGAGGTTGTAGTATTACAAGTGGAATTGTCTCCACCCCAAACACCGCACTCATCTTGAGTGCAATCGTTTGATGGGACTAAGTCACATACTCCACAGTTATCTTCCCAATCTATAGCATAGAAGCAAGANTTATCAAATATGTTAGCATTNGAATTGAAATTACACGCATTGTTATCAGTNCAGCCATAGATGTTTTCTTGCTGAGTTGGAGTATCTTCAGAGCAACCAATAAGTAGTAGTAATATGTATATTAGAAGTTTAATAGTTATTTCTTTTTTCCTACAAAATCACCAAATAGATTAAGAGTNATTTCTTTGAAGCCANCCATAATTTNATTTGATATATCAACAAAAAGATTTTTGCTGAAGTCTAGTAAATTAACTTTTTCTTTTTTCATTATAATCTCCNTTGAAGATTAGAATTTACAAATTAATTTTATTTAACAAATAAATATTTCAAATAGTATCAATAAAGGATTTAATTCTTTGGAAATAATTGATTTGTGTATGCATTAATATATTATTATGATTAGCTCCTTCAATTATCCATAAGTCTTTTTTATNTGATCCTACTTTATTNTACATCTCTTTTGCTTCATCAATAGGAATTATATCATCTCTATCAGCATGAATGATTAATATAGGTTTTGAGTATGAAATAAGTTTTCTGAGATTTTCAAATCCATCTTCTGGTTTATANCCTATATCTNNAGCTTGAATTCCAAACATATTCATTAAGGGNAGCTCTGTTCCAAATCCGCTTTCAATAATGCACCCATCAATACTATCTTNGTTATTAGATATAATTTCACATGCTGATGCGCTACCTAGNGATCTACCCATTATTATTATCTTTTCATTGTANTTATTATCTTTAAGAAAATTTTGAACATAGTTAAATATTTTATTNGCATCTGAATGCAGGTTATTTTTATTTGGTAATCCTGANGAAAGACCATATCCTCTATAATCAGCAACAATAAAATTACATTTACAAGATTTGTAATATTCAGCTATATCATCGTATTCTTGAGATAGCTCAGCATTTCCATGGAAGAATAGAATATTGGGAAAGTTTTTATCATTTAGAAAAAATCGAGTTCCAATATTTATACTCTCTTCAACAGGTATTAAGTGATCTTTTTCATCTTTATCTTTATAAGCTGATCGTGGAAAGAATATGGAGTTTAATATTGTATCTTTGTCATTCATATCAATTTGCTAAAAATATTTTTAATCCTTAAAAGGGTTTCTATTATAATTTTTATCATAATATACTGCATCAAAATATGTGTAGTTTGAATCTGATTTTTCTTCATTGTAAATAATTGCATCTGCACCGATTCTATTTATTCGATTAAGTAAATAGACTTTCATTCTAGTATCATAATTAAGATTCCCATAAATCTCATTATTATCTAATTGGATACTTGCAATAGTAGTATAATCCTGTTGAATTTCTTGATGAGAATAATGAATTATCAAATTAGTTTGATATATTCTATCAGATCTATCTGGATATTTATCTGATAATTTTATTATTTTAACTGGAGAGCTACAAGATAATACTAAAAATAAAAATGATATATANAGTTTATATNTCAAGNTTTTTACTTAGGTCTATGGATGAATCAACTAATTCTTTTATTCTATCTTTTATTTGATTGTTTAAATTATTATCTTGATCAAAATAATCTCCATCAGCATATACGAATCGAGGAATGATAATACATCTAAAGTCTATCATTAGACTATTCATAAATGAAAGGGGAGACATATATGACCCTTTTCCTCCAGCTGCACATATGAAGCCTACAATCTTTTCCGTCCAAGATCTTCCTGTCAATTCCATTAAATTTTTTGCTGCTGCATTTAAATCATAATTATAAATAGGGCTTGCTATAATTATAGATTTTGCAGATAAAACTAATTCTTTTAGATCCTTTACTACTTGATTATCATAGCATTCATTTCCATCACAAAAAGGTATATCTAGTGTTGATAAATCAATAAATTTCACATCATCTNTATATTGTGTAGAGGCGTATTCTGCCATTATTCTACTTCTACTTTTTTTATTTAAACTGCAGCTTATTATTAGGTGCATTTAATTTCCTCTTATAAATTGAGTTTAAATATAACTATTCAATATTATAATTTTAGTATTATTTTTGATTACATTTTTGAGGATTATATGACTAAAGATTTAAGACCCTTTCACCTTGCATTTCCAGTTTTGAATTTAGAAGAAACAAAAAGTTGGTATACTGATGTATTAGGTTGCTCAATTGGTCGAGAATCTTCTGAATGGNTAGATTTTAATCTATTTGGCCATCAAATAGTTGCGCATCTATCTAAAAACTTAAGCTTATCTGATATAAATGAAGTTGATGGAGAAAATGTACCTATTAGACACTTTGGGGTTATTTTAAAACCTTTAGAATGGGAATTGTTAAAAAAAAGAATTATATCAAAAAAAGTCAATTTTATAATTAAACCTGTAACAAGATTTAAGAATAAGGTTGGAGAACAATCTACGATGTTTATCCAAGACCCTAGTGGAAATGCACTTGAATTCAAATCATTTGCTAATGATAATATGATATTTGATAAATAATTTTTATTGTACTGTTAATATTGTATTATTAAAAATAATTATTTATTTTTTATCAAATAGTAAGATGTGATATAATTCACAAAAAATGTTGTAGATTTAATGCAAATTAAAGCGTTAAATGAAGGGGAGAAGAAGCTATTATTAAATTTATTTTATCATTTATTATATTTGCTAGCATTCAGATATCATCTTTAAGTGCTCAAGAAGTTACTGTATCTGTTCAAGATGTCTTGACTAGTAGTAGTGGAGATCCTGATATAGGACCAGGGCAAGTAAAAGTAAAAATTTATCTTACTTCTAGTGTCCCTATTCATAGCTATAGCTTTACATTAAATGGATTTGGTAATATTCTGTCTGCGAGCACAGATGATGAGCCTAGTGATATTATTGCTGGATCAGCACTTAATTTTGGTTCAGAAAATATTCATATCTTAGGTAATTATTTTTACGGTGGTTCTCTTATGGAAGATGTTTCCGAATTAATTGATCCTGCTGATGGAGGCTTGTTTTTATCTATTTTAGCTGATTATAATTATGATGAAAATTATAATTATGATGGGTATTTCTTAACATTTGATGAAGTTTTACCAGGTCTTAATGGTCAGGGAACTAATTTCTTTACATATGATGAAGAAAATGATACTATATATCCTGTAGAACATGAATGGGTTAGAACAACATGGGAAATGGGCACAAATGGAGTTCATAGCTTTATTGGTGAAGACTGCAATGGTTACATTGGAGGTATCTCTGAGTGGGATGATTGTGGAACATGTACTTTAATGAATACAGAAGAATATTTTAATTATGCAGAAGATTGTACTGGTGAGTGTTTTGGTGATGCTCAAATATTATCATACTGGTATGACAATGATGGTGATGGTCTTGGTGGCGGTGATGCTCAAGAATTTTGTGATGCATTTGTTGATTCTGGATGGATATTAACTGGTGGAGATAGCGATGATAGTTGTCCTATTAGTGATAGTGGAATCCATGAATATGATTGTAACGGAATTTGTAATGGTGATGCTTATGAAGATGAGTGTGGGATATGTGATAGTGACTTTAGTAACGATTCATACTTCAATAGTTATAATGATTTTGGAGGAGCATATGATTGTTCAGGGGAATGTTTTGGTCAAGAAGAATTAGCATATTGGTATGATGATTGTGATTTAGATGGTCAGGCAGATGGCCTATCATCTCTTCTGATTTGTGGTATGCCAACAGATTCTGATGTATCTTCATCATGTGAAGACAGTCTTATTGGTGCTAATATTATATCAATAGATCCTAATAATCATAGTTTTGATCCTCATCCAGAATGTACATCTAATCAGGTTGATGAATGTGATCAATGTGATGGCCCAGGTGTAGATTGTCGTGGAACGTGTAATAAGTATGCCCCTGAATCTTTTCTTTGCCTTCAGCAAGGTAAAGGATGGGGTTTTCAAACAGAATTAATAGTAGAAAGTATATCTACTGGTCAAGACTCTACAATTATTATTCCTGAAGGGTGTCGTGCTTATATAGGTCATGCTTCGGACTTTGAATATGCGCATGATAATGGTGTGGATTTATGTGGAGATTGCTATGTAGGAGATTTATTTGAAGGAGATAGCTATAATAGTAATTATTCATGTAAAGGATGTATGGATATTCACGCTGGAAACTATGATCCAGAAGCTACTTTCTCTGATGGAAGCTGCTACTATCAGCTTTATGCTGGGGATGTTAATCAAGATGGAATTGTAAATGAACTTGATATTGATGGTCTTGCTGTTTTTTGGAACTATTGGACAGAAAATGGTAGAATTGAACCAAATATAAATTGGAGTCCTCAGTTTGCGCAAGGAGATACATGGTTTACTTCAGAGGGAATTCCTATGATAGATGAACCTTGTCCAATGTTTGCTGATACTAATGGAGATGCTATTGTAGGAAGCGCAGATATTACAGCTATATTAAATAATTGGGGAAAACAGGTAGACCCTCAGTATTATTATCCTTGGGGAGTAAATAGCCAAGGTCCTGATTGTTTTGGAGAATATAATCAAGAACAGTTAAGAGAAAATTATAATGAGATTTATGAATATATAATTGATAATTGCCCTTGTGATTCAGATAATGAAGAAATTATTACCTATTTATCAGATTTATTAGGATTTGATAATGAAGAGATAAATTATTTACCAGACAACTTTAAGGTTTATCAGAACATCCCTAATCCATTTAATCCTATTACGCAATTTCCAATTGATATTATAGTTGAATCAGATGTCAAGTTACGAATTTTTGATATAAATGGTTCTCTAGTTCATGCACATACTATTCAATCAATGAATCCAGGATCCTATCAGTTTAATTCTCCATTCAAATGGAATGCTAGTGATTTTCCATCTGGTATGTACATTTATTCATTTGAATTATCAACGGGTGAAGTTGTTCATAATAAATTAATGTTTATTAAGTAATTTTATGAAATATGCTCTGACTATATTGATGATAGTTTGGATTTTTATTCTTGGTTGCGATGCTGAGAATGTTGTAAATAGTTTTGCAAGTGCAAACTCACCAGAAGCTAAAATTAGTATATTAAATCAAGATGAATTAAATGATGTGATTCCTGGAGACTCTATTAGTTTACAAATACTTTTTGAAGTAAAAAATATGGTCCCAATTAAGGAGGTTATATTTAAAATTGGTTTTAATGGGGAGCTTTTCAAGCCAACTAATTTAGATGAATCCGGTCTTTTTGTTAATAAAAATTCTTTTAATTTTATAGTAGAACCATTTACAGATTCTAATGGTAATGAAGAATGGGATGTTGGAGAAGAATTTATAGATTCTAATGGTAATGGTAGTTATGATGAACCTAGGACTAATTTCTTTTCATTGTCTGGAGAACCATTTACAGATAATAATCAGAATGGCCAGTGGGATGAGGGAGAAAATTATAATGATGAAAATGGTAATGGAGAGTATGATAATGCGGACTTATCGCCTATAGGTTTAATTTCTGTTTCATCCAATTCATTCGAAGGTACTCTTGGAATTCCAGATCCTATTAATAATGGGAATCAATCTGGTAGCGGTGATATATGCATTTTAGATTTAGTTGGGATATATAGCGAGTCATTAATAACTCTTGAAATTATTGATGTATCAGAATACGACTTTTCTACTTCTGAATTTGTTGAAGTTTCTCCACATTGGGATTCATGGGATGTTACATCAACTTTAGAAGTTGGTTCTCAATACGATCCTATTATCTCATTTAATATATTAGAACAAGAATCTGATTATGTTACAATAGAATTAAACATTGAGGATTCTCCTCAAATAGCTGAATTTTTATCAATAATCAATTATGATACAGCAGTTTTAAATGTCGCTCAATATGAGTTTTTAAACTTCTTTAGTTCAGCTAATTATTATAATTCATATCAAAATAATATTGTAGATGGTAGAGTATCTATATCTTCAGCTCATAGTATTATTAGTAATCCTAATGCAGATTTAAACTCTGATCCTATAAGTCAAGGAACTGGAACAATTATTAAAATTAAATTTTATATTATAGATGAATCTGCTTCCTCTACATTTATAGCTATTGATGGTGTTTCTACAAAAGGGTATAGTATTTCAGATGAGATTGTTTATGACTACAATACTATGTTTTGGGATATTGAAGAGAATATATCTATTGATTTTTAGCTATTTTTTTTCATCAATCAGATTGCTTTTTTTGAAAAATAATCTTAATATAAAGCTTCCCAATTTTATTTATTTTTATAAGGAGCTTTAATTTATGTGGCACTATTTTCTTTTATTTTCTATCTTTTTAATTTCTTGTTCTGAAGAGGAATCTGCACCAACAGATTCTGGTGACAGTGATGATCAAGGGTATAGCGGAATTAGTAAACTATATGTTTGCGATCAAACCTTAGATAAAGTGCATATTTTAGATGCTCTTACATTGGAAGTCATCGATGAAGTTTCTATAAATTTTACAGATGAAATGGAAGATGAAGAGCAACCACATTTTGTAATTATTGATGAAGTTAATGGCTACTGGTTTGTTACAGCTACTCAAGCTGGATATGTTGGTATGTTTGACTTGGAAACAGATGCATTAATATCTTCTATAGAAGTAGGTGATATGCCAGCACTTTTAGCGTTAGATGATATTACAAAAACTCTTTATGTTTCAAGAATGATGTCAGGAATGGATATGGGTGATGGAATGGATATGGATGATGGAATGGATATGATGATGCCAAGTTATAAATTAAATAGTCTTGATTACTCTGGAGGAAGTCTTGTTTCATTGGAAGATGTTTGTTTGGCACCTACGGAAGACTTTCTTGAATTTCCAGATCCACATGCAATATCGTTTAGCAATACTACATCAAGAGATGGAGGTACTTTATTATCAGCAAGCTTTACCTCAGATTGGATGAGTCGTACAGATATATGGGATAATGGGAATAGGCAAACTGTTCATCGACCATTTACTGTTGGCCAATCTTCACCAGATTTTCCTGAAAATAAGCTATTCCCTTTAGCAGTAACACAAAAAGATAATTATGCATTTTATTCATGTAGTGGTAATTCTGATGCTGATGTTAATGTGGCTGGACAAGTACAATCTTGGACAGTCGGAGAAATATCTGATCCAAGCTTAAAAAGTATATATGAATTTACTCCTTCATCTATGCTTTGGCACATTGTGGAGTCGCCAATAGATAAGCAAATTTTTGTAGTTTCATCAGGTGGAAGCGAGGTAGGTGTTACTTGTCTAAGCTATGATAATGCTGAAGATTATACAGATGATAATGGTAATGGAAGCTGGGATGAAGGAGAAGAATTTGTAGATACTGGAAATGGGTTATATGATAGCGATGGAGTGCTTGATTTGGTATGGCATACAACAAATTTAGATTTTACTATGCTTCATGGAATTACTGTTTCAGCTGATGGTGCTTATCTTTATATCACAAGTAGAGGAAATGCATCTGTTTATATGCTTGATGCAATGTCAGGAGAGCTTCTACATTCAACAACAGTTTCTGGTAGTATTTATTTAAGTGGAATAGATGTTATTCACTCTGAATAGATAAAAACAAATAGTTTTATTAAATTATCATGTGAATTTATTAAAACTAAAGATATATATTTGCCTGTTTGTACTTTTCTCATGTTCTGAAGATAGTCCATCTTCCTCTAATAATAATATAGATGGAAATGGTAATACTAATTTAAATTCTGATATTATACCCCATAAAGAGTATTCTCTTGATTCCTTTGGAAATATTTTAGATACCGAAATAATGATTGAAGATTTTGACTCTGCAGCAACTTGCAAAAATTGTCATGAAGAAATTTATAACCAATGGGCAAGCTCTTTCCATGCACTATCTTTTAATGACCCTATTTTTATGAGTATGTGGTCATCAGAAAAGAATAGTCACCCTGAAACAGGCACAATGTATTGTGTGCAATGCCATGCTCCAGCTGCATTTGTTACTGGGTATAGCTTAGAAGGAATTAATAGTCAATCAGATTTAAAACATTCAGATATTCCTAATATTATTAAAGAAGGAGTATCATGCGATATTTGTCATACTATGGTTCAAAAATCTCCAACTGTTCATACTCAAGATAATATTGCAGCTGTTGCTGAATATTTTCTTAATCCAGGAGAAGATATTAAATATGGTTCTATTCAAGATCCTGATTGCAGTGCTAATGAAGAGTCTGGAGCACATAGTGATTGTCAGTATTTACCATTATTTAAATCGTCTAGTTCTTGTAAGCCTTGTCATGACCAAACTATAAGAGGGATGCCTATAGAAACTACAGTTTCTCAATGGGATGAGCACCCTCCTTTAGCTATGTTTGGTCCAAGCTGTCAAGATTGTCATATGCCTAAAATTGGATCTCATAGTAGTCATTATTTTGCTGGAGTAGATTTACTTTTTTATGATGGAGTAGATGAAAGCTCTGATCAATATCAACAAGTAATTAATCTTTTAGAGCAATCAGCCACTATTCATCTTGGATATTTTGATACTGTAAAAGATTCAATTTATATAGAAGATAATATTTTATATTTACCAATAACAGTAAATAACCTAACGGGACATAGACTGCCTTCGGGGACCCCTTTTTCAAGAGAAGCTTGGGTAGAAATAAAAGTTTTTGATTCAGAAGGGAATATTATTTTTGATAAAGGTGCCTTAGAAAATCCATATGATATTATTAATCATGATGATCCAGATATCATATTATATACAACTATTTTATATGATCAAGAAAATTTAGAAGGAAATATTGTATATGAACCTTCGAAAGCATTATCATATGATGATAGAACACTTAGAACTTTATTTTATGATAGCCATCAATATCAAATTGAAATTGAAAATAGTTTGAGTGGTTTGATTACTGTTAAGGCTAGAATGTTATTTAGATCTTTTAAACCACAAATATTAAATGAATTTCATCCGTCTTCTATAAATAATTTACCTATTATTGAAATATGTAGTGACTCTGTATCGGTTATGATTCCATGATTTATAAATATATATATATGTTAATTTTATTTGGATATTTACTATCCTTAGATTTCACATTGCAGAATAATTCTGCAACAATTAATCTTGATGACAATGTATTATACCAGCCGTTTACTGGTGGAAACAATTATCCTAGAATATCATGGTTTGATTGGGATTCTGATGGTGATTCTGATTTATTTATTTTGGATGAAGATTTGCATTTTAGATATTTCGAGAATATTGGTACTTCATTTAATCATGAATTTATTTTAGCGCCAAATCCAATTAATAGTTTGAATGGTATGAACTGGTTTTATTTAAATGATTTTAATAATGATGGATTGGTTGATTTGATAACTCAATCTACGATAGATCCAACCCATGTGATGTTTTTTGTGTATAATGGTGTTGAGTTTGAATATTTATCAATAGTTCTTCAAGATAATGGTAATCCTGTTATTTGTTCAGAAGTTATGACGCCTACATTTGCAGATATCGATTCTGATGGTGATCTTGATTTTTTTTCGGGTAACATAAATGGAACAGTTAATTTTTATAAAAATATTGGTATGAATAATGGTTTTCCTGTATTTGAGTTTATAACTTCGTATTGGGAAGATATTATAATTGTAGGACCATCGAGAGAAAGGCATGGTGCTAGCGCAATTCAATTTATTGATCTAGATGGAGATCAAGATTTAGATCTTGCATGGGGTGATTATTTTCAAAGAAGTTTATATATAATTTGGAATATTGGAACTAATCAAGTGGCTGATATGGATCAAGAGAATTTTGTATATCAATTTCCAATTAATGATCCAATATATACATCAGGTCAAAATATGCCTTCATTTGCTGATTTAGATGGCGATAATGATATGGATCTTTATATTACTGTACTTGGTGGAGACGGTCCTGTTCAACTTAATAATAATTTTTTGATGTATGAGAATATTGGCTCAATTACAAATCCTACATATGATTATAGAACTAGTAACTTTTTAAATTCTCTTGATTTATCTTCTGATGTTGTTCCTCAATTTATTGATATTAATTCTGATGGTGATCTTGATTTTTTTGTTGGACAAGATTATACTACAGAAACTAGCCCTACAATGGGAAGATTGCATTATTTTAGTAATGATGGCTTTGAACACCTAACCTTAACCCTTAATGATTCTGAATTTTTAGGGCAAGAAATTGGATTAAGCTTAGCACCTGAATTTATTGATATTGATAACGATAATGACAATGATCTATTTATTGGTGATTATAATGGTAAAATAAAATTTTACCGAAACGATGGTGATTCAATTAATTTTAATTTTATTGATCAGGGATATGTTGGTGATATAGATCTTGGCTTTTTTAGTATTCCAGAATTTTGTGATATTGATAATGATAATGATTATGATATGTTTGTTGGAAATTATTCTGGTGAAATATATTACTTTGAAAATATGGGTAGTTCTGAAAATTATAATTTTTCTGATATGGAAGTAATTGATGGAATATCTAATATTAGTAGAACTGCTCCAAGGTTTATTGATCTTGATTACGATAATGATTACGATTTATTATTGGGTACTGCAAGTGGTCTATCTATCTATTGGAATATAGGTGACCAGAATAATTATATTTTTTTTAAAGATGAATGCATTGAAATGCCCTTTTATGGCTATAATGTTAAACCTTGGGTAGGTGATTTAAATGATAATCATGCTATGGATTTGATTCTTGGAATTTCTACTGGTGGATTTTTACATTATGAAATATCAGCCATGGGGGATACTAACTTAGATTATAATCTTGATATTCTTGATATTATTTCTATTGTTTATAATATAGTTCATCAATATTCTATATATGATTCTATTTGTAATATTGATATGAACCATGATCAGCTATTAGATATATCAGATGTTTTATATCTATTAAATGTTATTATGAACTAATGTAACTTCATGTAAAAAGGTTAAGTAAATAGAATAAAATTATTTAACTTGTATCACATAACATTTAAGTCAGAAATACTAAATTTTAACCAAAGGTAAGTTTATGCACATAAAAAATTTATATATTATATTTATTTTATCAATTAGCTATTCTGCTAATTGGGTCGGCTTAGAATCAAGAGATTCGAAGGAATCAAAACCTTCTGTTTTAAGCTCTAATATTGAAGAATCCTATCTTCACTTTGAATTTAACGGTTATTATTCAACAGATATTGAAACACCTTATGGGATTGAAAGTGTCATAGATTTAGAGGGTGGCTCTTCAATTCTTGAATCAGGATTTCCAGATTTAGATAAATGGACTTCTTCAATTATTATTCCGGATGATGGATATACTTCTGTTGAAGTTGTTTCTTCATCATATCATGATTTTTATAATATCTCAGTAGCACCATCAAAAGGGAACTTCTCAAGAATGATTAATCCTAATGATGTAGCATATGAATATTCAAGTGTATATGGAGTTGATGATTTTTATCCAGGGATAATCGCAGAGCTTGAAACGCCATATATTATGAGAGATCTCAGAGGACAAACAGTAATAGTATATCCTCTACAATATAATCCTATAACCAAAACACTAAGATTATATACAGAAATTGATTTAAAAGTCACCGTGAGTGGAAGTTCAGGTGAAAATATTCTTAGTAGACATTCTGAAGATGTAAGTATTTCTAAGGAGTTTAATGCTATTTATGAAAATTTATTTTTGAATTATCAAAATGATACTCGATTTGATTATATATTAGATGAAGGTAATATGCTAATTATTAGCTATGGGGACTTTATTGATGAAATGGAACCTTTTGTTAATTGGAAAAATCGTAAGGGAATTTCAACAGAAATTATTGATGTTGGTGATATTGGTAGTTCTTCATCTGCAATAGAAAGTTTTGTAGCTAATTATTATTATGAGAATGGGTTGACTTATTTATTGCTTGTTGGTGATATAGCACAAATACCTACTCCTATTGTAAATGGTGCTGCTTCAGATCCATCGTATGGATTTATTTCTGGAAATGATTCTTTTGCCGAAGTTATTGTTGGTAGATTCTCAGCTAATAATCCAGCTGAATTAATTACTCAAATTGAAAGAACATTAGTTTATGAACAAAATCCTTTAAATGTTAATCATTTCGATAATGCTCTTGGTATAGCCTCTAATCAAGGGCCTGGATATGGTGGATACTCTGATGATGAGTTTAATGATTTTCTTTGGAATAGTTTATTATCAGGATATACTTATAATAATTTTGAGGGAATCTATGACCCTTCTGGTTCAGTATCTGAAGCTATGAATTATATTAACTCAGGTGTAGGAGTTATTAATTATACAGGTCATGCTGGTCCTACGGGATGGGGTAATGGAGCTCCTCTCGATGTTAATGATGTCCACGATTTAGTAAATACAGATAAATTACCTTTTGTATTTACCGTAGGTTGCAATCCTGGAGAATTTAATAATTATGGAGAATGCTTTACTGAATCTTGGATGAGAGCAACAGATGATGAAGGTAACCCTACAGGTGCCATTGCTCATTTAGGTTCAACGATATCTCAATCATGGGAACCACCAATGCATGGACAGTGGGGAATGAATGCTATTTTGACAGAATCTTATAATAATAATACTTCTAGATCTTTTGGAGGTATTGTGGTTAATGGATGCATGCATATGAATGAAGCGCAAGGAAGTTCTGGTATTAATGAAACAAATCATTGGACTACTTTTGGAGACCCTTCTGTATTAATTAGAACAATGGAGCCGATGCCCTTGAGCCCAATTCATGATGACGTGATTCTTATTGGACAAACTGAATTTGTAGTTGATGTAGGAGTAAATGAGGGACTTGTGGCACTTTCTTCTAATAATAATCTTCTGGTATCTGAGTATGTGCAAGATGGAGTTGCTGTTTTATCTTTGGAGGGTATAGAATTAATTCCTGGAACTTTTGATCTTGTAATAACATCATTTAATTCTTCTATGTATGAGACTGAAATTAATGTAATTACACCAGATGGAGCATATATCATTACAAATGGATATGAACTAGTAAGTGAGTCTAATTTTGATAATATAATTTCATTTGGTGATATGGTAGAAGTTAATGTAGTTGCTGAGAATGTTGGGACATCTAATGCAAGCGGTATTTTAGTAGAGGTTACAAGTGATGATGAGTATATTACAATTACTGAGGGGTCATCAATGATTGCATATGCAATGATTAATACGTCAGCATTAACATCAACACCAATTAGTTTTACTGTTTCAGGGAATGTTCCCAATGGACACATGGCATCTTTTAACGTTCTTTATGATAGTGGTGAAGGTGATCAATGGACTAGTAATTTTTCTATTCAAGTTCATGCAACAGATTTTCAAGTATTAAATCCCATTTTTATTGATGCAGATGGGAATGGGGTTCTTGATCCTGGGGAATCAGGGACATTAACTGTTGATTTAGCGAATTTGGGATCAGCCCCATTTGGCTGGTATCCTGGTGCGCAATTAATTTCTAATAGTGAATATATTGATTTTGGGAATCAATATGATGATGGATGGTATTGGTTTTATGGTATAGGTGCTGAAGATTCCTATGAAGCAACTTTTCCATTACTTGCAAGTGCAGATACTCCTCTTGGAGCTACTGCTACTATATCAATTTTCTGGGGTGCAACGGAATTAAGTAGTAGTTGGTGTGAGGATTTAATAGGTGGGTGTTTAGAACCAGTTGAATTTATTTATACATTATCTATTGGTCTTCCATTTGATGCTAGCCTTGCGGTACCAGAAAATGTTGATTTAGTTGCACATCAAGATTATATCGAGGTTACTTGGGATGAACCTGTATTATTTGATTGTGAAGTTGATGTCCCTTATAATGATGAATGTGCTCAATATGTAGTTGAAATTGATCCATATTGTTGTGATTTTAATTGGGATTCAATATGTGAAGGAGAGTATCAAGATTGTATGGGGAGAGATGATCTAGATGCTACTTTAAATTATGATTTAAATATTGATGAGAGAAGAATAATTCCTTTTGATTTGGAGTTTTTTGATTCTATTGCATCCAGAGAGATTACTGGATATAATCTATTTCGGAATAATAGTTTTATAGGTTCAACTGTATTAACTGTATATGAAGATACTAATATTCAACCTTCTACTGAATATTGCTATTATGTTACAGCTATGTATGATACAGGACAGTCATTTGGCTCTGATGAAATCTGTATCACCTCAATTGGTATCCTTGGAGATACCAATGGAGATCAGAGTTTAGATATTTTAGATGTTATCATTATGGTTAATATGATTTTTGGTGATGAAGATCCTAATTATCAGACAGCAGATTTAAATAATGATAATGAAATATCAATTCTTGATGTAATAATGTTGATAGGAATAATACTTGATTCGTAATTAGTTAAACGCTTTCAAAATCACCTGTTGGACATCCTGCATGAGTACAAGATCTACTCAAGGCAATGATTTCTGTTTCACTTTTACGATATAAGAGCAGCCCATCGTTATCAAGACTATTACTTGAAGTAGATGAAACTCCTCCTACTTGTTCTAGTGAACTATGATCAGAAAAAGATATTTCAATTAAATTCTGTTCATTATCTATTACTATAAACGATGACTGATTAATTTCTTGAACTGAGTACTGTGTTAATGGATTAATTTCTTCTCCTGTACTTGGATTTTGAATAACATTGCCTTCTTGGTCAAATTGTGCTTGATGGCAAGGACATTCAGAAATATATAAAGTATCCTCATTAGCAGAGTTAATAGGGTTTGGCTTTGAACAAGATTGGAATACAGATAAAATGATAGGACCGCAAATTAATCCACCAGCGCATTTACTTGTTTTTTTTATAAACTCTTTTCTTGTTATTTCTCTTTTTCCCATTATTATTCCTTAATAATCTTTAATTTTGTTTCAATTATAATATTTTCATTAATCTTAATCATAAGTAAGCTAGGCCTATCTATTTTAAAGGATTCAAGATTTAAATTAAAATCACATAAACCCCATAGAGCTTCACCTTCATTAATAAGTTTTATTTTTAAAGATATCTCTTTATTGATTCCATGAAAATTAAGTGATCCATTTATATCTATACTTTTATCAAATTCTTCATTAAGTATAAATGAGTTTGATTTAAATGATACATTAGGATATATGAGTGACTCTGTATAATAGAGCATATTAGAATCTCTNCTATCATTTCCGCTGTCAAACTTATCTANTGGTGTTGAAACAGCTAATTTACAATTATTGTTGTTATCACAGTTTAGCTTAAAATCAATATCTTTTGAAATACCTGTCCAAGAATGTAGAGGATGCTTTCCCGTATATTTAATATATGAATAAGTTGTATCAATAGACCAATNAGATGAAAAAATAATATTGATTAATAATATTAATAATAAATACATAGCAATTTATTTAAATAATGTTGTTAGAAAAGCTAAAAAATAGGTTGACAATGTTATCCCTCCTACAACCTCATGCATGTTTAGTAAATTNTCTCTATCTTCGGCTCTACCTTCTAGTCCCGCTACGGCGGTTTTGTATCCTAACCAAGGTTGCATNGCCATACCAGTAAAATGAATAACTGCTAAGTATCTATGTAGTTTATTTGATGAAAATTTCTTGTTTGAATATTTCATCCCAGGTGGAGCAAAAATAGATAGACCTGCAGNNCCCATATATGTTCCAAATGTAGTATATCCTAATTTCATATGTAAATCTTTTAATTCACCATATTCACTTGGATTATTAACCATTNTATTACCAATATGGTATTGGTATGTCATAAGACCGAGTGTGACTAAAGCTAATCTTTGATGGAGTTGTAGCATATTTCTTCTTATTTTCAGTTCTTTCATTCTGCTTTTAGGGTCAACAAATGTATCTCTAGCAAATCCATTTTCTCCCCATATTATTGATTTCAAAAACGGCATATTATCAGGAAGACTGTCAGCAATAGTTGATTCAGTTTTTATCTGAGCAGGTAAAGAGATTGATAAGATTAATATAAATAGAAGCTTATGCATTANTTTTTATGTTTTCCATTTTATAAATTTACGAAATATCAAATGAACAAATCTGATGTTATTTCATCTAGTAACATAAAATCATTATTTTTTAATTTCAANTAATCATCTTCAATAATAAGTTGAGGCCATTTATTTATTATATTATCAAAATTAGCTTCATTATTTAAAGAAATTAATTTTTTAGTATTAATACCAATTGATGTTCTAAGGCCATTCATAACCATTTCGTTATAATGATCTTTTGTACTTAAAAACTCACTATTATTTATTGGAAGTTTACTGTTTTGGATATCTGATATATATTTATCTAAGGATTTATGATTCCACCATCTTTTTTTTCCATCATATCCATGAGCAGANGGNCCAAATGCAAGATATGGGTCAAGATTCCAATAGTGAAGATTATGTGCACATTTTTTATTATTTTTTTGCGTAGTTTGAGGTTTCGTACTGTTTGTATCCTGAATTTGCNATTATAGATGTNACNATTTTATACATATCATAATCAAGTTTTTCATCGGGCATTTTGACTTTTCCNTTTGAAACATTATTATAAAGCATAGTTCCTTTTTCAACTGTAAGTGAATAGCATGAAATATGTTCAGGNGNTAGTTCCATNATTACCTTTAAATCATTTATTAGTGTTTCTACTGTTTGTCCTGGAATATTAAAAATCATATCAGTATTAATATTATCAAAACCTGAATCTCTAGCATCATTATATGCAATGATGCAATCATTTGAATTNTGTAANCGATCAAGGAATNTTAGGAGTTTATTATTTAAAGATTGGAATCCAAATGATATTCTATTTATTCCTAAATTACGAAATTCTTTTAATCTATTTTTTGGTGATTCTCCGGGGTTTGCTTCAATAGTAATCTCTTCTAGGCTATTTATATCTATATAATCTGAAAGTTTTAAAAATATTTTCTCTAAATATTTAGCTGGAATGATTGAAGGAGTTCCTCCTCCTAAAAAAANAGAATCAAATTGCATATTATNAACATCATTTTCTTGAAAGAATATTTCTATTTCTTTGACTAATGAATCTATGAATAGTGGAATAGAGCTTTCTTGATTGGTAATTGAATAAAAATCACAGTACCCACATTTTATTTTGCAAAACGGAAAATGAATATATATTCCTGATTTTTTTTTACCCATTTTTNAGATTATTTTTAATATGAATTATNCCTTCAATTATCATCCAGAAAATNAGAAAAATTAGCGTTCCATTTATAAATAAAACTATATTATTTGATGAATTTTGAAATTTAATAAATAGAGCAGTAATAGTTATTGCCATAATTAATAACATAGGTATCAAAAGTGGCAGAATATTTTTTCTTTTCTTCCAGAAATATATACTTAAAATCATAAGAGTTAGAGCTGCTAACATTTGATTGCTTGCTCCAAATGTAGTCCATAAATTATTTCTAAGCTCATCATTTACGGTAATAAAATATGCTGGGATAGTAGATATGAGAGTTGCTAAGTATTTGTTTTTTAATAGTTTAATTTTTGTAGCAGATCCAAATTCTGTTATTATGTATCTCTGTATTCTAGTTGCAGAATCAAGCGTTGTAGCTGCAAAAGATACAACAAGAACTACAATTAGAGTAATTGATATAGATTCAGATAGTCCTATTTGTTGAAGCAGGCCAGAGCTTCCAAGAATAAAAGTATCAAGTGGNTTAGATTCTTTAAATCCACAAGCCCATGGAAGACAAAAGTTGTCCTCAGTATTNATAAAAGATATTCCTGCTATTGCTGCAATTGTTGCAGCTAGGGCTAAAGATCCTTCACCCAGNGTTGCNCCATANCCTATCATTCTTGAGTGGTTCATTTTACTAACTTGTTTAGATGTAGTTCCNGATGATACTAGTCCATGNAATCCGCTGATTGCACCACACGCAATAGTTACAAATAAAAATGGTATCATAGGTGGNCCTGAGTTTGTGTTTGCTACTATAGGTGCAATGACTTCCGGTCTTGCTATGAATATAGATAGATATATAAGCCCAAGTCCTACAATTAGTTGATGGCTATTAATATAGTCTCTGGGTTGTAGCAGTATCCAAACAGGGATAAGGCTAGCAATTGCTGAATATATAAATAATAGTATTATCCATGTATGTTTAATATTATTTTCCTTAATTCCAAAAATATCAAGACTAATAGGATTNTTTGAACCTACCCATATAAAAAAATATAAAATTGCAAGTGCAATTAATGATGGTATTAGTGCATTTATTTTCTTTTTATAAATAAGGTAACCTATAAACATTGCTATAATTATTTCTACATTGATAGGAAGAACAGCATCAGGATATTTACTAAATAAACCTGCAATTGCATTTGCAAATACTGCTAATACTAGCCAGGTTAAACACATAATAAATATGAGAAACATGATTCTCACCCTTTTATTTATTACTTTTGATGAAATATCTGCTACTGATCTTCCACCTTCTTTTAAGCTTATTACAAGAGCTCCAAAATCATGCACAGCNCCCATGAATACAGTTCCAAGTACTACCCATAATATTGCAGGTAACCAACCCCAGTACACAGCAATGCATGGTCCAATTATTGGAGCAGCTCCAGCNATTGANGTAAAATGATGACCAAATAGNATGTGCTTACTTGTTGGAACATAATCTATTCCATCATTTTTTTTGTGCGCGGGGGTAATATCTTTAGAATTAATATTAAATATACTTTCTGAAATAAATTTGCTGTAGAATCGATATCCCAGTATAAAAATAAAAAATGATATAATGACTATTGTTAAAGAATTCATAATAATTAGTTATAAAATAAGAATCTAGATGCTTTTCTTACAATAAATGATATAGAAAATTTAAAGAAAAATCTGTAAATTAATAATGCGGATTTACTACAANAAACTATTTTTAAATGCTATAGAACATAATATTTGTTCTAGATAATGCAATNNAAAAGCATTATCATAAGGAGAGTTTTGTATGGAGGAGCAAGCTACAATGATTGATATTGAACAGAAAACAATCAATCAGCTTAAAGCATTAATTATGGANACGGTAAGAGGAGCGAATTCTGGTCACACTGGAGGNCCATTTTCATCTCTTGATTTTACTTATGTTCTATTTCGTGATTTTTTAAAATATAATCCTGATGATTCTGATTGGTTTAATAGAGATAGATTTATTTTATCTCCTGGTCATGAATCAGCGTTATTGTATGCAATGCTTTATGTTGTNGGTTGGCTAGATATAGATGATCTCAAAAAATTTAGGCAATTAGGNTCAAAAACTCCTGGNCATCCAGAAAGAGGACTTACTCCTGGAGTAGAGTGTACTACTGGACCTCTNGGGCAAGGTGTTGGCAATGCTGTTGGTATGGCCGTATCTGAATCAATACTAAGAAATAAATTTGGGAATGATTTTATTAATCATTATACCTATGTTTTGCATAGCGATGGAGATATACAGGAACCTGTTGCTCAAGGNTCTGTTGCTCTTGCGGGGCATTGGAAATTAAATAAGTTAATAGCTTATTATGATGCTAATCAAGCTCAGATTTCTGGAAAAGTAAGTAGGTCAGATTCTACGGATTATAAAATGTTTTATGAATCAAATGGATGGCACGTTCAAGAAATTGATGGNCAAGATAGAGATGCTATTAGATCTGCTATTAGAATAGCNCAGATGGAGATTGATAAGCCATCGGTAATTATTGGTCACAATGTTATTGCTCCAGGTTGCGCAACTATGGAAGGAGATCCTAATACCCATGGCTCTCCACTTCCACCAGAAGAAATAGTTGCGACAAAGAAGAAGATGGAACTTGACCCAGATAAATTTTATCATATCTCAGATGATGTTTTAAATCATTTTAGAGAATCTCATAAATATGCTCGTCAGGAAGTTTTATCATGGGAGAAAACTATTCAGGATAAAATTAAATTAGATGATAANTTTAAAAGAGATTGGNAAATCTGTATTAATAGTGATATGTCTCATGTCAAGTTTCCAGTATTTAAGTATGGTGAAGAAATGGCTACTAGAAAAGCTTGGGGTCCTATTCTTGATTCTATTTGCGATTCTTTTGAATTCCTTGTTGGAGGTTCCGCAGATTTAGANCCATCCAATGTGACAGCAGGATTTGCAGATAGAGTTGGAGATTATAGTAAAGATAATGAATTAGGTAGAAATTTTGCTTATGGAGTAAGAGAATTNCCAATGGGAGTAATTAATAATGGAATTGCTCAACATGGTGGATTNAAGGTTTTTGGTGCAACTTTTTTTGCNTTTTCTGANTATGAGAGGCCAGCTCTNAGATTAAGNGCACTCCANAAATTACCAGTTATTACAGAGTATACTCATGATTCAATATATGTAGGAGAAGATGGTCCAACTCANCAGCCAATTGAACATTTGATGGCATGNAGAACAATTCCAGGATTAATGGTATTTAGACCAGCTGATGCAAATGAGGCTTCTATTGCAGCTGAATTAGCATTTAATTATCAAGATAAAGCATCTATAATTTTGCTTACTAGGCAAAAACTTCCAGTCATCGATAGAAATCAATATTCTCACTATGATAATTTTAAAAAGGGAGGATATATAATAAGTGATTCTGATGGAGAACCAGATGTTACTATCATTGCGACTGGCTCTGAAGTCTCATTAGCTTTAGAAGCTAAAAAATGTTTAGATAATCATAATATACGAGTTGTTAATTTAGGGTGTTGGGAATTGTTTGATGAACAGTCATCTGATTATAAAAACAGAGTAATTGATGAACATTCGTTTAAAATTTCCATTGAAGCTGGCGTTACTATGGGTTGGCAAAAGTATACAGGAAATAAAGGGTTGAATATAGGTATTGATAGATATGGGGAGTCTGCTCCTGGTGTTGATGTTGCAAATTATCTTGGAATATCCTTAGATAAAGTTGTGAGTAAAATTGAAGAATGTCTTCGTGATATTTAAAAATTGTTAATTATCTATTTCTTTTAATTTCTTCTTAAAATATTTAAATTTGAGGACTTTAATTGAATGTCTTAAGTCAACTAAATTAAAGAGGTTATAATATGTCAAAGTGGAATAAAGATACATTTATTGAAAAAGCTAAAAGTTCTTGCTATCCTCATATATCAAATATACTTATTGATTTAGTGAATTTTGCAGATGGGAATGCAGATAATTTATCTTGGGGNAANGGAAAAGATCATGGTACTATGGTNTTNAAATGCAAATCAGATGATTTTGGTATGGTCCCATTATTTCATATAACTACAAATGGGCAAATAAAATTTCAACTTAATTATATGCGAACTAATATTAATAAAAAAGAAATTGTTCGTGATTTTCAATTAAAACTCGAGTCAAATTTCTTAATGGATTTAGATGAAGAAGAATATCCTTCAGATTTATTTCATGAAATTGATGAGCTATTTAATATTAGACATGAAGTGGAAAAATTTGAGAATACAATTCAAGGTATTTCTGCACGATTAAAACAATAAATAAAAACATTTTTTCTTCATTTATACAAAGAATTCTTCCGATATTACCGCAATCGTTATTACATGATGTTACAGCGATATATNGACATGTTTGTTTATATTATAAAAAGTATGNTTNAAATGTATAAAAATAAATATAAATATAACGCTTTAATAATATCTATTATGATATTATCATNAACCCATTTTGTCTTTGGAGATACTGGAGAGACNTGTCTTGAGGCTGAAAATTATGGTCTAATTAATGGTAATGAAACTTTNTCTGGGAGTTTTCAGTCAGAAGGNGAAGATTATTGGATTAAATTTTCAACCTCATGTTCTTTTAGAGATATAACATTATCATCTTGNGGTTCTTATGCAACGGTAGATGGTTGGGTTGATACTTTTTTAGAGGTATATACAGATTGTGATGATTATCAGTCATTTAACTANGATCAGNTACAAGAAGAGCCAAANACNAATTGGTGGAATGCAGATGCGCCACAAGATTTAGAGTGCAGNACTAATAATGAAGATTTTGATGGAGAGCAATATCACNCTGTCCTTTTAATCCCTTCACCTCAAGAGCAAGCNATTGGTNTTCANATACAGCCTGGAACATATTATGCTAGAATTTCAGCTCAAAATCCTGCTGGTAATAATGACCAGCCTGGAGATTGGGANTTATCTATATCTGGTAGAGCTATGGTTGCNGCTCAAGTTANTAACCAAGAATTATCTTTACNTCANAATCCTAANGATGGNGCTCCTGGAGGAAATATGACAGTAGCTCTGGATGCCTCTGAATCTATTTGTACTGAGCAAGTTCAAGATTTTGAGTGGGTGCAAAATTGGCTTGATGTAGGTGATTGTGAAGAGGGTTTTATTAAAGATTGTAGTGATGATGATTGCTGTTCAATAGATTGGATAGGAGATGGCACTCAAGATTGTGAAGAGCAAGCGTATGAGTGTGATTTAACATGTTATAGTAATGACGGGGGGGATTGTGGAGATGTGGAGCCTATTTCTGGCCCAAGTGAAGATATTGTTCAATACGTTTCTCTAGATTATGGAATTCATAGTTTTACCTTAAATATGACTGATTTGATGGGTGTTAACTATTCTGATGATTTCACTATTTCTATAGATGAGCCAAATACTGGGCCTACTTCAAATGCNGCAATTGATACATTATCAACCTTGGAGGCATTATGGNATGGGGTTAGTTGGGGGATTACTATACCTCATGATAGTAGTATTGATACTGATGTTGTTACAATTAGATTNATAGCTGATGATTCTAGTGATCCTGAAGGTGATATTCTTTCTTTTTATTGGGAAAAAATATCTGGTCCTAATGATATAGCTTTAAGTAACCCTAATTCTAATACCCCCACTTTTAATGCATTCAATCCATTTGGTTCTGAACCTAAGNAGTATGAATTTGAATTAACCGTTACAGANCCTTATGGATTATCAGATACTGATNCTATGCTAGTTACAATTTATCCTGAGGAAAATACTGAACCTATAGCGGTAGCTCCAGATTTACAGATTAATATTCTTCATGATGGAGACCCAGATACATTTAATACTGAAGAATTTATATTAAACGGATCTGNATCTTATGATTTAGATGGAGATAATATTACATCCTATATGTGGTTTGACGGTGAATTGGATACCTTATCTGAAATTGCTTATTATACAGGAACAATTAATTACTCTACCTTAGATTCTGTGCTTGGAGACCATAATTTTACGCTTGTTATTTCTGATTCCTATAATGCTATTGGAAGTACAAGCATGACTTTAACTGTTGGACCTGAGCAAAATGCTGCTCCTGTGGTACAGTTTGACCCTCCTATTGCTGAGTTTATGATGAACCCTGATGACAATCCAGGTGGTTCTCAAATGGTAGTACTCGATGTCTATAATGCTTCATATGATCCTGATAATTATGATGATGAAGGGAATGAACTTCCAGATGAATTAAAAACAGATACATTAGAGNCTGAATGGTTTGACGAAGATGGNAATCCGGCATTATCTTTACAAAACTTAAGTGCAGGTCAATCGAATTTTACTTTAAAAGTTACAGATTCTTATGGTGCTTCATCAGAGTCAGTTTTTGTTGTGTTAATTTCNGAACCTAATGTTGTTCCCTCAGTAGTAACTAATGTTAGTGAGGTGATCTATGAATCTACCGCAGATTTAAATGAAGATAATTTACCTGACACGCTATTTTTGAATGGATTNGCTAATGACCCAGATCATCCTAATGATTTGGGTGCAAAATGGTTTTTAATTGAAGAAAATCCTTTAGTTACNATACTAAANGATTCCTCTTTGACAGGANCCTTNTTNTCAGACGAGGTATTGCATAATGATTATCCTATTAATTTAGACTTTTCTCTCACTGTATGGGACCCATTTAGTTGCTACATGTATAATACGGAGTCATTTGAAGATACTAATAANAATGGTCAATGGGATGAAGGAGAGGTTTGGGATTCTTTTTGTATTAATGGAGAAGATCCCGATACATATGGTGAAGCTCCTTTAAGTATTGCTGTTGTCAATTATAATGAATCTCCTCAAATTTTTAGTGAAAATTATTCCATCGACCCAGTACTTATGAATGAAGATGAATCTAAAGATATTTACTTTGATTATAATCTATGGTCTGATAATAATTTTTTCTCAGATGTGGATGATTGCGTATTTAATGTAGATACAAATGAATGTATTAGCTATTATAGATACAAGTGTGACCAAGGGAATAGTGATCNCGATGATGATATTTATTTCGATGAATTAGATGTCTGTCAAGACTTATGTGTTATAGAAAATGGTTGTGAAGAGCAATTTTCTGTTAATTTGCTTNATGGTGAAAATTATTCAGTAGATAATTCATTGTTGATTCCTGATTTNAATTATTTTGGAACATTAATGGTTCCATTTCAAATTAATGACAATAATGAAAGTAATAATTTAAGTGAAACTATAATGTTAGAAGTAGAAGTTCTTCCTATTAATGATATACCTACTATTTTATCGTTTAATGATAATCAATTGATTGAAGAGGGTGTTTTAGAGGAGTCTCAATTTACTATTAATATTCAAGATTTAACTTTCTATGATGTAGAAGGTGATCAGAATGGCGATGGAGAATGTGGTTTACTTGAATGTGAAAATATGTCATTAGCATTAACTTCTAGTGAGAACTATTCTTTTGTTGGAGATGATATTGTTATATTAACTCAAGACTTTTTTGGTGATTTAGAAGTTGGGCTGCAAGTATTTGACGGAGAAGACTATAGTGATCCATTTTATATTACAATTCCAGTTGAAAATGTAAATGATCGTCCTAATTTAATTTTTGGGATGGATACTGTTTATTTTTATGAAGATTTTGGTGATTCAGTTTATAGCCTTAGTAATATTTTTGAGGATGTTGATGGTGATCAGTTGTTTTATGAAAAATTAGACCAAAATGGAGATTTATTTTTTAACTCTGAAGTATCAGGTGATGAGTTGATAATGTCAAGTTTTGAAAATAGTTTTGGTCTTCAAGAGATGTATTTTGAAGTTTCTGATGGAANTGATNCTATNNATNAAACTNTTGTATTTTCAATTNTACCTGTAGATGATTCTCCGNAAGTNNTTNCNGATACNCTTTATACTGATGAATATAGNATAAATTATGTACCNNTAGAAATTTCTTTAAGAGCNAGNGATATTGATTCTGAGNATGTATTTTTTGAGATTTTAGAAGGAGATGAATATGGACCTCATCATGGTTCAATTCCCCCAGGTCCTGATGCTATTGAATATATTGGACTTGAGAATGGGTATTTAACAGCCNTGGTNAATTATACNCCATATGAAGGTTACCGATGTGCAGATTCTTTAACATATAGAGCAAATGATTATAATTCATATAGTGATGAACTTGCAACAATTGTTATTAATGTTGGAGATTGTAATCAATCNCCTNAGTTAATTGTTAATTTATCATCAAGTATTAGTATTGCTGAAGATTCTCCTATTTATTTTTTTGAAAATAATGAAAATATGATTTGGTGTTTAAATGATGATAATCAATGGAGCCAGATTGACGAAAATAGTTGTAATGGTTTTTGGCAAGACTACCCTCCNAATAACTATATCCCTTTAAATGATATTGATTATTTTGAGATTNTAGATNATGATGAAGACTTAGGTTATATAGAAATCTGGGAAAGTGATAATTATTATATAGAAGATGGTTATTGTGCTTCATCTAATAATAATAATGACTGGTATATTAATACAGAAGTTGAGTGTGGCTTAATTTCACCTAATGAGACTTGCCTGTCAGCTCCTGCAATAGATGTGGGATATGAAGATGGTTATATGTATTGTCCATGTGATGCTGGNGAAACTTGTACTGCGAGTCAAAAATTTTTAAGTAATGATGGGATGGATTTTTTATCTATTAGACCTAAGAAAGATTATGATCTTTCATTTGATATAACGATGATTGCAAATGATGATAATCCAACTTATAATTTAAGTCAACAACAGTATGTNTCAGTCATCATAAACCCTATCAATGATCCTCCATCCATTGGAGTAATTGAAAATCAAGAAATAGATGAAGGAGAGATTTTAGAATTAGGATATTCTTCCTATCAATCAGACTTGACAATATTTGATATTGATTCAGANCAATTNACAATTTACCAAGATAGTTCTCCATCAGTTTTATTTATGGTAAATGAAGATAATCAGGATCAATTTAATTATATCTGCCCAGATAGCACTATCTGCTTAAAAACAATTAATTCAAATTGGAATGGATATNCACAAGTCTATATTACTGTTGATGATAATGATGTATTNAATCCTGGNACTGCTACTTCTCAATTTACNCTTACTGTAAATCAGGTAGATGATCAACCTGAATTCACGGAATTAACTGTAGAAGATACANATGAAAATTTAATTACTTTTATTGAAGATACNAATCCAGTNACATANGACGAGGAAGGCAATCCTATTCTTTTTGCAAGAGAAATTAAAATTTATTATACTGATGATGATTGGAATCCTAGNGTAAATGATAACCCTGAAGAACAATTCGTACCAAATGAAATAAATNTATTAATTGAACCTGCAAGTAANAACCCTAAGGTTATTTTTTCACCATATTTAGATCCTAGTCCAATNGAAGATCCTATAACCAATCAATTGTATTATTCCCAGCTAATTGTTTTAGATGAGATAGTAGAGCCTAACTGGAATGGTATTGATGGTTTNAATTTTACAATTAANGGTGAATCNAGTTTCTATTTAGAAGTCATGGTTACNCCTCAAAATGATGCGCCNAATGATATTAATCAAGTTTCTTCTAATATAGTATCATATAATCAGAATTTATATGAATGGTCAAATTCAGAAATTGAGATAAGTATTTGTCAGGATATTAGTGGGGCACAGGGAGTATATAATTTTTCTAATCAAGAATGTAATATTTCAAATTTCTTTATAGATGCAGATGGATTTAAAAATTATAGATTACCCTATAGAAGGTACCCTACTAATGAAATGGTAGCGCCAGATTTAATGACTTTCAAATGGTTNCTTACTGAAGATGTTGATAGAAATTATGAAAATCTTGATATTTTTTATAGAATTGAGCTAATTGATTNATCCTCAAATCGGGCAATTGTACTAAAAGATTTAATCAATCATAGTGACTTTGAAGATTTAGGAGANATTGANGGTCAAGNAGAGGTAGACCTTAGTCAATTATTTTTCTCATATAATTTAGATTTAGATTATTATGATTATTGTGAANATTCTAATAGCTTAACCCTTAGTGATATATCNGAAGTTTATTTAGATCTAACTGGAAAAACTAAATATACATGGAGGGTGTTAGCTAATAATGGTCAAAACTGCGANGAGCTTAACCTTGACCCTAATTCGACTTTTACTTCTTGTAGTTATGTAGAATCAGAGCAAACATGTAATTCTATGCATTATTGCGATTGGTCAATCAATGAAATACACTATGAATGTGGCTCTCAGTATACATGTAATAACACAGGGCAAGTTTATTCAATTATAGATGATTGTATTTTTAATTGTGGTGGTGCTGAAAATTGTATTATTAGTAGTTATGATAGTCTAGATGGATGCGTTGCTAGTGGGTGTCAAGATAACTTCTGTTATGAAGTTATTGATGATGAGTCTTGTGTTGTTAATAATGGAAATGATTTTTACATTGATTTAGTTGCTCCCGCAGCATCTATATCAATTTCACAAAATAGCTTGGCTCCAGATTTAATGGAGTTGTTTGTTTCATTTGATGAAAGTATAAATTATTCAAAATCACAAATATTTATCCTGCATGATTCATATAGTGATGGATATAATTTAGAACAAGAAAATCAAAACGATATATATAATCTAGTTAGGCCATTTCCTGGAACTGGAATAATTACATTNAATATTGAATCTTGGGATGAGGTAGGTAATGGTCTAATATCTACTAGAAGTATTACCTATGAAAAAATTTCATCATCAAATTCTTCAAATACATCATCTCCTGATGGATTGTTTTTAATCAAGTTTGAAGAAGATGATATTTNATCTGATGCTTCATTATTAATTCAGAGAAAAGAATATCATGATATTAGCTCTCGTTATGATATTCAGAGAATTTCAGATACCTATAATCTCAGTTCTGTTGATATGGAGATAATTAACGATATTGATATTGAGATAGTTATTCCTAGTGAATATGATAATCTTGATAATTGGAAATTCAGGCTATATAATAATGAAGATGATATTACATCGTTTACAAAGAATGGTATAGTTCATGGGAAATTAAAGGAATTAGGTAATGTGACACTATATTATGATTCTTCAGTTGAATTTTATGTGCCTGAAAATCTTGAATTAGTAGGGAATTATCCTAATCCATTTAATCCTAGTACAAGTATTTATTATTTTGTTGAAGAATCCAATTTAGCTGTTAGAATATCAATTTTAGATTTATTGGGTCGAGAGGTTAGTACTCTTTATGATGGAATATCTGATATTGGATATTATGAATTAAATTGGGATGGTACAAATAATGCNGGCTATCAATTAGGTTCTGGAATTTATTTTATTAGTGCAAAGATTGGGGATAAACAGCTATATAAGAAGATGATGAAGCTAAAGTAATGAAGTATTTTTTATACATATTATCAATTTTAATTTTCTCATGTAGTGAAATTCAAGAAAATAGTGAGGAGCTGCCATATGATTTTTTAATTTCTGAAGGGTGGGTTAATTTTGAAGAAAATAATTTGGATATGGCTCAAGATTTATTTCTTGATGTATTAGACTCTGATGATGCTATGGTCCCTTATTATTCTGCAGCTTATTTAGGACTTGGTTGGACTAAGCTATACCAGGCAAGAGAGTTAGCATTTAACCCTATCAATGATTTTGATNATATGTATGACTTGAGAAGTGAAGCTCATAATTATTTTAATCTTATNTTAGAAGAGTGCAATGATTTAAATCAAGATAATATATGTGATGATTTTGATATTCCAGTTGAAATAATAANNGATGCGTATGTTGGGTTGGCATATTCTAGTAGCTTAATGGCTATATATGAAGATTTTCAATATGGAGAAAATCGATATAGTTGCAATTCAAGTTTAGATGGTTATCAAGAATATTTAAGTTTTACTGAATGTGNAAATAATTGTTCCTCAGATGATTGTTCTAATGTNTTTTTATCATTAACAGAATCTGCATTAGAGTATTCTGCTAAAGCATTAAATAATAATTCTGACTACTATTTTGCATATGATGTATCTAATATTAATGCAAATAGTATTCATATTTTGCGAGCGCAGCTTTATATTGATCTTAATGATTATGGCTTAGCTCAAGATGAAATTTCCAATATAAATTTTACGGGTTCTAATATNACATTTAACCTTGAAGATCTTTATGATGACCCTTATANCTCTTATACTAGATTTCTTTATGTTGGTTTTGAGGGTGATAATAATTCTAAATATTTTTTTCCTATGACTACAGAGACATATTATGATTGTTATTATTTATGCGATGATTTAAATCAAGATATATGTGAAAGTTCAGCTGATTGTTCTTGGGTNGTNGATGAAATTATATCTCCTCAAATNGGAGAATTTGTAGATGAAAATGAAAATGGGGTTTATGATGATGGTGAGGAATTACTTGTAGAGTTTGGAGTCTGTGAAGGTGGAGAAATCAGTAAAACTATTACAGATTGTGAATCTGAGTGCGTGTTTGGAGAATGTACTTTTTTAAATTATTTTTCAACAGTAACTAGAAGCTTTACTCCAATGCTACCATGCTTAGATTTAATTGTAGATGGGGTGAACTTAGATGAACAAGANATNATTCAATGCTTGGAATCATTTCCAACAAATAATTTAGAATATAAATTTGCNGTTCAATTTCCATCTTCAATTTTAGAAGGCTATCAGTGCTCTTTAGATGAGTCGGATATTGTNACTATTTATAATTCTAATGATGAATGCTTGCAATCATGCGCTGATGGTGAATGTGAAATTGTAGATTTTGANTATGCAAATTGCCAATCTCAAACTGAGCTAGAGTTTATTAATGGAGTTGGTTGTATTGATGGTTATATGTATTTAATGGAAGAGTTTATAAATCAAGATTGCTCAGTTAACCAATTTAGAGAATTTTCAATTAATGAAAGTATTTCGCCAATTACCCTAGAATCATCTTTTGGCTTATGTCCATCAGATTGATTTTTAAACAAATTGTTACAGTTATAATCTCATTTAATTTTATATTATTAATTAACTTATATTACTATTAAGGGAACTTTATGTTTAGACTTTTATTTATATTTATATCATTAATTTTTGCTGATAGCAAGGTAGAAGAGCTGCCTATTGGCTTTACTCAAGAAGAGCTAGAAAATAAAGATATTATTAAGCAGTGGACTTATAGAACTGATCCCCCCGTTGCACCTGTTAGAAATATTGCTGAGTATGAACCCATGCAGGGTGTATTAATTCGTTATCCATTTGGCATATCGACATCTTTAATACGTGAAATGGCAGAAGATGTTATTATTTATTGCTTAGTTTCATCGGGTCAGCAAAATGCAGCGTATAATTCAATGAATAGTTCTAATGTAGATATGAATAATGTTGAATTTATAATCGGAGCAACAGATTCTTATTGGACAAGAGATTATGGTCCATGGTGGGTAGTAGATGGTAATGGTGAGTATGGTATTGTTGATTTTACATATAATAGACCAAGACCAAATGATAATAATGCTCCCTATAAAGTATCAGAACATCTTGATGTTTCATATTATTCAGCTGATTTTATATCTACAGGTGGGAATTATATGACTGATGGATTTGGGATATCTGCTGCAGCTCATATTGCATATACTGAAAATGATCAGTGTAATACAAATAATCAGTCAAGTATTCCTTTGCCTCCATGCGCATANGTAGATAATATTATGAATGAGTATTATGGAATAAGTACATATCATGTTGTTGCAGATCCTAATGGTGAATATATTGATCATATAGATTGCTGGGGAAAATTTCTTTCACCAAATAGAGTATTAATTAGAGAAGTTCCATCATCTCACCCTCAATATAATATGATTGAAGACGTAGTGGATTATTTCCAAAGTGTCCCTACTTCAGATGGCGGTTTATGGGAGATATTTAGAGTTTATACCCCTAGTGATCAGCCATATACAAATTCATTAATTTTAAATGATAAAGTTTTTGTGCCAATTATGAATAGTTCTTGGGATGATGAAGCCTTGGAGGTTTATGAAATTGCAATGCCCAATCATGAAATCCTTGGGTTTACTGGATCGTGGCAGTCAACAGACGCGCTACATTGTAGAGTAAAAGGTNTACCAGATATTAGCTATAGCCCATTTCAAAATGGTGATATTAATATGGANTCTTCAATAGATATTTTAGATGTAGTAGTCCTAGTTAATTTTGTTCTTGGTTCCGATATTCCAGATAATATGCAAACAATACTATCTGATTTAAATGATGATGGGATAATTAATATTCTTGATATAATATCACTTATTAACATAATCTTAGGNGTAGAGTAAATGAAATATCGATTATTATATATATTTTTAGTTTTAANTATTTTAATTCCAAGTGAAATATATAAACAAATTAAGATTTCGCATGTTAGTTCTGATGATATCAATTTATTTCAAACAAGTGGGATTGAATTTGATCATGCAGATTATAAACATGGTGAATTTATTGAATTTGCAATATCTGAGGATGATATTTCTATATTAGATGATCTAGGNTATGATTATGAAATTATTNATGANGANCTTCAGAGATTTTATGAAAGNAGATTGACTGAGAATTATACAAGGGAGTTCGGTTTAGGATCGATGGGTGGATATTATACTCTTGATGAGGCAATTCAGCGATTAGATGATATACATGAAGAATATCCTGATTTTGTATCAGAAAAGATTTCATTAGGNCAGTCATTTGAAGGTAGAGATATTTATGCAATTAAAGTTAGNGCTAATGTTGACTTAGATGAAAATGAACCACAGATTTTATATACNGGTATGCATCACTCTAGAGAACCAATGAGTTTTATGAATCTTTATTATTTTATATATTGGGTTCTAGAGAATTATAACATAGATGAGGATGCTACTCAAATTCTTAATACTAGAGAGATGTGGTTTGTGCCAATTGTGAATCCAGATGGGTATGAGTATAATCGTTCAATAGCTCCAAATGGTGGTGGNATGCAAAGAAAAAATATGAGGAATACTTGTAATGGGTCCGCTGATGGAATTGATCCAAATAGAAACTATGATTATATGTGGGGTTTGGATAATCAAGGATCTAGTCCTGATCCTTGCAATGANACATATAGAGGTACAAGTGCATTTTCTGAACCAGAAACACAGGCTGTAAGAGATTTTGTTGAGCAAAACAATTTTACCATTGCTATGAACTATCATAGTTATAGTAACTTGCTTATTTATCCATTTGGCTATTCGTATGATAACCCTATGNATCCAGATGATTTAGATACATTTATTGAATATGCACAAGATATGACTCAATATAATAATTATGCTTGGGGTACAGGTACTGAACTTTTATATCCAGTAAATGGAGAGGCNTGTGATTGGATGTATGGAGTNCATGGAATATTTGCATATACTCCTGAAGTAGGTAGTAGTAGCGATGGTTTTTGGCCATCCTCAAATAGGATAGTTCCTCTTGCTGAAGAAAATTTATANCCTAATATAAGAACGGCTTTATATGGTGGGGCTTTAATTTCTTCTAATTTGAATATAGAAGAAGGTCCATATCTAGGTAGTAATTGGTATGGCATTGATGTGTTATTAAATAATATTGGCTTGTCATCTAGTTCTGGAATTACAACTTTAGAATTCATTTCTGAAGATGGNATTGATTTTTCAGATAATTTTATTGAAATTGATGAAATTGATCCTCGTTCTTCTATTAACCTTGAAGATATATCTGAATTTTTCATTTCTCCATATATATCAACCGGAGTTGAAGCAGATATAACTTTAATAATGTCTATGGAAGATGGTAGTCAAAGCGTATCAACTATTACAATAATAATTGGCGAGCCTGAGGCTGTATTGGAATACGGGTTTGAATTAAGTGAAGATGTTAATAATTGGGAACTATCTGGTGATTCTAATTGGTATATTACATCAGAGAATGCAAATTCTGGTTCTTATTCCTTTAGATCTGGATCAATAGGAAATAATCAGGAATCAGTAGCATCTATTTCTTTAAATGCAGAATCGGTTAGTACTATTGAATTTGCTTATCGCGTCTCATCTGAATATAGTACATCTGGAAACTTCTTTTATGATGGACTTACATTTTATATAGATGATGTCCAAATAGGTCAATATCAAACTAATCAAGATGGGCAAAGCCCATGGATCGATCTTTCTTTTTCTATTTCTGAGGGCCCTCATGTTCTTAGCTGGAAATATAGTAAAGATGGGGGTGGGGGTTCTACTGATTGCATAAATACTAATTGTGATGACGCTGCTTTTATTGATGATTTTATAATGTATTCTTATGTAGATAGTAATCCAATATTATCTGGAGACCTTAATTTTGATAGCGCCATAGATGTTCTTGATGTAGTCTTGCTTGTCAACTTTGTTTTAGAGTCTACGTATCCATCAGATTTAGAGTTTACAGCGGGGGACATTAATCAAGATGGAGTTTTAAACGTCCTTGATGTAGTTCAGGTTGTAAATCTTATTCTTTCGTAATAGCATCCTACAAAAAAATAGTTATATAACATAATTTTTTATTTGCTTAGGTTATCTGAATATTTTTAAATTGAGAATGAGAATGATTCTCAATATCAATATGGTATAATTAATTAAATAGAGTGGAATATTGCAATCCTCTTTAGTGCCGTAAGAGATTGCAATTTATTTCACATATTTTGGGTAGCTTTAAATAAGCTATTTTGCTTAGCCTCCTCTCATACTAGGTTAAGGCTACCCAAAATACTATAAAGGGAGAGAAATGAAAAAAATAGGATTATTTTGGGGTAGTACTTCGGGTAATACAGAAATAGCTGTAGAATTTATGGAGGAGTATTTGCAGGATGAAGGGTTTGAGGTAGAATCTTTTAATATAGCAGATATAGATGTGGATAAAATGATTGAATTTGATAATATAATTATTAGTTGTCCAACTTGGAATATTGGGGAGTTGCAAGATGATTGGGATTCTATATTTTTAGATTACGAAAAGCTTGATTTCTCAGGAAAAATAGGAGCTTTTTTTGGCTGTGGAGATCAAGTGGGCTACCCAGATAATTTTATTGATGCGGTTGGAATGCTTGCAAAACCTTTCATGAAGAATGGTGGAAAATTAATTGGTCGGTGTTCTACTGATGATTATGATTTTAGAGATTCTGTAGCTTTAGATGATGATAAGCTGCTTGGTTTAGGTCTTGATTATGATAATGAAGAAGATGAGTGTGAAGGTCAAATGATTATGTGGTTAGAAGATATTATGGAAGATTTTATTTAGAGTTTATAATGAAAAAAAATAAGTTTAATAAAATTTCAAAATGTCAAAAATGTGGGAAGTNCTCAAAGCATANCTATGGAAATATAACGTGGTATATACGACCTAAAAATTATTTCTTAATACCTAATTTTTCAAATATAAGTACTTCTGGAAGTTATACAGATTATAACATTATTGATAATTCTATAAAATGTGATTTGAGTAATTATAATAATAAGTTAATTAGTTAATTTTTNCCTATTTAACTANATAATCATATATTAGCGTAATATTGCCACTAATACCATTTTCATCATAGTAGTCACGCATCCAAAACTTNTAGTAATTATTTCCNTCTGAAGTCCTAATAATAAATTTATTATTGGTAATAGTCATAGTATAGTTATTATTTATATCTATTTGNGCCCACGTTTCAAGAGANGGATTTGTTGACCCCGTAGTGAATTNACCCGTTCCAAGATAAAATGTATTTAGTATCATATCATATGTATAANTAAGTTCTTCTTCAATTTGAATTAAATCATTAAAGAGTGTNCCATTCCATGTTTCTATAGAATCGACATATGCTCCAGCNTTACCTANCCCAGATGTACCNCTATTAGTCTTAATATGATTTCTTTNGAAAGCAATATCCCAAAAAGCAATTTCATTAAAATTTTGTCCGATATTAGGTATAAGTATAAGAGAATCTGGTGTNATTTGATAGTATTTCCACTCTGTATAGCTAGTGGCATCTATTATTTCATTATTACCTATAGGCTCTGGATGCGAGTCCCCTGAACTTCCCCCATGAGACTCTGGCCCTACTAGGTCATTGCATGAAATAAGTAATAAGATTAGTATGTAGATTATTTTTCTATTCATTATATCCTTTTGATAATTTAAAATTCATACTTATAAAAAATCTTCTTCCTGGTTCGTATGTAGTTAAAAAATCCTGAAAATCAGGATTTGAATTTTTATCAATATAATCAAAGATGTTTTTAATACCAATTTTTAGATAATTCCCATGCTTGAAATTCTTAGTGAGACTAATATTTGATATTATATATGCTGGCAGTACTAAGTCATTTCGATTATCATTTATATCAGGAAGACTTGTATCAACTGTTTTGCTGCTATTAAATTTTGACGCTAGCAATATTTCCCAATTTTTCAATGGGTTATATTTTAGTTTCATATTAATTGCATGAGCACTAATCCCATCTATAACTTCCTTATAATCACTTTTTGCTTGTGTATATGTATATACAGATTGAATAATAATTTTTTCTATAGAAGCAACTCTTAGGCTTATATTTAATCCATATAAATCTACATGCTTTTCATTAAAATACTGATAGATATCAGCAATTTGATCATTGTTATTATCTATTAAATCAAAAAGTATCATATCAGTTACATTGTTATAATAAAATTCAATAGAATTATTAATGTATTTTCTTGATTCAATAGATANNCTATAATAATTAGATATTGANGGTTTTAAATTCTNNTTTCCATAAACGGGTANTCCGGGGTGNCCTTCATAGCTATAGTATATTTCTTTTAATGATGGAGTNCTATAATTTTGGCTAAAATTNATTCTATAATTATAACTATTAATAGCTTTCATAATTGATATCGATGGTGAGATTCTAGATTTATATTTTGAATGACTACTCAATCTAGCACCTACATTAAANTGAATGTCATGATAGTTGAAATTATCAAGTATAAAAATAGAAGTTTCATTAATATTTTTATTTNNATTTTCTCCAAATATCGATTCTGTTATAATTGAGGATTCGTTGGAATCAAAAATATTAGTACTGGAATATTCTTGGTATACATAATCAATCCCTAGTAGTAGTTGATGTTTGTTTAGTTTAGTATTATATAAAATTGATGAAGAAGTAGTAATAGGGTTACTCCAAAGGAAAGTNTTTCCATTAATAGTATAACTATTNTCNTNCTCATAATAATATGGATAATAATATGATTTTAAATAATTTTCTATTTGATAATTAATCGCTATGAATGAATTATTATCTAAGGTTTTTTTATAATTTAGAATAGCATTTTTACTTTCGAAGACAGGTAACTCATCTTGTAAATATGTAGTATTAGTATTATTGATAAATTGATATTTATAAATATTTTTTAAATAATATTTATAACTTAAACTAATAGTTGTCTGATTATTTAAATTAAATTTAATTGTTTGATCTAGNAGNATAGATGAATATTCTTCAAGTGTTTTATTAATTGCTAAATAATCCTNTCCAGAATTTAANTCGACCGGAGTTAAATCNTATCCGTTNGTNGTACTATAATTCATATTCCCACTATACATTATTTTTTTATATCTAAATCCAAATCCAAGTGAATTAGAAAAAATTTTAGGNCTATCATAAATACTATTAAAATTAATCCATTTTTTTTCTGNANTATTTTCTGTAATTATATTTATAACTCCACCNATAGCTCCAGANCCATACACTGTAGATAAACCGCCNTTTATAATTTCTATTCTTTCTATATTATTTATATTAAATAGGGAGAAATCAATATTTCCTGCAGATTCNCCTGTAACTTTATTNCCATCTACAAGGAAGGCNGTATACTTATTATCAAGACCTTGAATTTTAATTTTACCTTCGCCATGATTATCGTGAGTTGATTGTATNCCTGGCATTGCAAATTCAATAGTNTCCTTTACTGTAGAATAGCNTGTCTTATTGATATCATCTTTTGTTATAACATGAGTAATNATAGGAGTGTCTTTTATATATGTTTCTTTTCTNTTTGATGTGATTACAAGCTCATCTATTTTTATTGGAATATTTTTAAGTATAATGGTAAGAGGCTTTTTATTAATAGGAGGTAATTCTATTTCAAGTTTTTCATAAGCTATATGAGAAAATATTATATTATTAAAATCTTCTTCTATTTGAATGCTAAAATAACCTGACTGATCTGTTGACGTTCCTAAATTTGACTTATCAATTAAAATAGATACATTTTCAATAGGTTTACCTGCTTCATCCATAACAGTCCCAGATATAGAATGGTATTTATATTCAGCTGAATAAATAATTGATAATATAAATATGAAAAATATCATAATAAAAATGAGAATCATTCTCAATATATAAGTTTAAAAATAAACTTAAAATTATTCAAATGAATAATTATACNCCTTGTTTTTCTGGGTCCCAAATGTATTTATGCATTTGGAGTTGAAGACGAACTTTTAAGTTATCTTGAAGAATCCAATTNGCCATTTCTTCTAATGTAATTTTTCCAAAAACAGGAGATAGNAATATTGTCCATTTACTATCTAAATNATACTTACTTATTTTGGATTTNACCCATTTGTAATCATTNAAATCNCCTANAACAAATTTTATTTCATCTCTAAGATTGAGTTCATCTAAAATACTCCAAAGATTTTTATCTGACATTTCGCTAGAAGGGCATTTGAAGTCAACTATTTTATTAACTCCTTTTGGAACGTCTTTTAGTGATATTGCTCCACTCGTTTCAAGCATAACCTTATAGTTGTTTTTCAATAATTCTTTCATTAGAGATATTACATTTTTTTGTAGCATGGGTTCTCCNCCTGTAATNTCTACAAGCTTTANCCCCNTNGGCTCTATATNTTCTAAAATTTCTTTAATACTCATATCNTGNCCATCATGAAATGCNTATTCTGTATCACAGTATGTNCANCTAAGATTNCAGTANGTNAATCGAATAAATATACATGGTAATCCGGNATNGGTAGATTCNCCTTGAATACTTTTAAANATCTCATTTATCTTAAGAATATTATTATTTTNCATATTTATTAATTTATACTTTTGAGCAAGCTAATTTAATACTTAATTTAAAGCTCTTTCAATGTGCGAAAATAATATAATTTTGTAATGAGTAAATATCCTAAACTATTTATACCTGGCCCTACTCATGTTCCTGAAGATATCATGGATGCCCTTTCTACGCCTCAAATTGGCCATCGAACACAAGAAATATCTGAGCTTATCAAATCTATTGTTATAGATATAAAAGAGGTTCTTTATACTACTAATAANATATATTTAATTTCTCATGCAGCTACAGGTTTATGGGAAATGAGTTTAAAGAATAGTGNTCGAAGGGGAGTATTNCATTGTGTNAATGGNGCATTTAGTNCAAAGTGGGTAAAAGTTTCAGAGTCTTGTGGCTATANTTACNATGTTATNGAATATGANTGGGGNAAAGGTGTAAAAGTAGATGATNTAGANANNATNCTTTCAAANGGAAAATATGATGTNCTTGCNATGGTGCATAATGANACATCTACAGGNGTTATGAGTAATCTTGANGATATAGCTGATTTANTNAAGTCAAAATACCCNGATGTTTTATGGATAGTAGATGCAGTNAGNTCTATGGCTGGTNTTAAAATAGAATTAGATAAATTAGGTATTGATTTNATCTTATCNTCAACACAAAAAGCATGGGGNCTACCTGCTGGTTTTTCAATATGNGCGGTATCAGATAGGATGCTAGATATATCTAAAACTATAAATAATAAAGGATACTTCTTTGATTTAGAAGTGTATGAGAAATATTTTAGCAAGTTTCAAACTCCATCAACGCCATCTATTCCACATTTATTTGGATTAAGAGAAGTNCTTGATATTATAAAAAAAGAAGGTTTNNATAATAGNTGGAAAAGACATAAAGAAATGCGTGATTATGTNATNANATGGGCAAATAGCAAAGGNCANANTCTGTTTTCAGAAAAAGGNTGTCATTCTCATACTATTACATGNATAGAAAATACNCAAAATTGGGATATTGATNAAATTTATAATACNCTCCTAGAAAAGGGCTATAGAATGGATAGAGGNTATGGNAATTTAAGNGGNAAAGCATTTAGAATACCTCACATGGGNAATATATATATGGAAGATTTNAAAGATTATATNAATCAAATTGAAGGAATTATAAATGTTTNAAGTTTTAATTACNGATCCTATTTCTAAAAATGGNTTAANAATNCTAGAAGATGATAGAATAAAATTAATTTANNAACCAGANATTAGTGATGATGAGCTAAGTATAATTCTTCCTAAGATTAATGGTTGGATTATTAGAAGTGGAACAACTATNTCATCTAAAAATATTAAGGATGCATTAANTNTATCTGTTATCGGNAGGGCTGGGGTAGGAGTGGATAATATTGATATCCAAGCAGCCACAAATGCAGGGGTTGTTGTAATGAATCTTCCAGATGGGAATACCATATCTGCGGCTGAACATACTATGACATTATTNTCAGCACTATCAAGAAATATACATATAGGACATTCGACCTTAATCAAAGGAGAATGGAATAGNAATAATCTTGTTGGNAATGAACTCAAAGATAAGGTATTAGGAATTATTGGTCTTGGGAAGATTGGTAGAGAAGTTATGAAGAGAGCTTTATCTTATGATATGCAAATTATTGGACATGATCCGTTTGTTAATCAAGATATGTTTGATCCAGAAATAATTAAAATATTAGATATTGATGAGTTAACTAAAATATCTGATTATATTACATTACATGTTCCCCTAATTGATTCTACGAGAGATCTTTTTGATTTAGATAGACTCAAGCAGATGAAGCCTGATTCAAGAATTATTAATGTTGCTCGTGGAGGTATTATTAATGAAAAAGATCTTAGCATCTCTCTTAATAATGAAGTGATAGCTGGTGCTGCAATAGATGTTTTTGAAAAAGAACCTCTAGATGCTAACCATCCTTTTCTAAAAACTAAAAATTTATTGCTTACTCCGCATTTAGGCGCTTCAACNATAGANGCTAAAGAGGGAGTTTCAAAAGGAATATGTAAGCAAGTAAAAGATTTCCTTATTAGTCAAAAACTATCAAACGTATTAAATATTCCTATTGCAGATATNTCGATTCTAAAACAAATAGAACCTTATTTAGATATGNCTGAAAAATTAGGTGTTTTNATNTCACAGCTTACAGAAGGAGCTGTCAAATCAGTAGATATAGAATGTTTTGGATTAGCCGAAGAATTAAANCCAATATCAATATCATTTTTAAAAGGATTATTTAATAANGTTACTGATAATAGAATAAATTTTATTAATGCTATTTCCATAGCAGAGGAAAGAGGAATTTCCATATCCCATTCATATTCATCTAAAAAAATAAGCTATTCAAATCTTATTAAAGCCAAGGTCATTACTTCTAATGGTGAATATTCGATATCTGGAAGCGTATTCTCTGAGGATCATCCAAGAATAGTTAGTGTTATGGGATATGATATTGACATATTTCCTGAAGGTGTAATGTTATTTATGAAGAATAATGACGTCCCGGGTGTAATTGGTAAAATTGGGACATTGCTTGGTAATAATAATATTAATATTGCGAGCTATATTTTAAGTAGAGAAGCTCAAAATAAATCTGCATATTCTATTATAAAATTAGATGAGAGGATAAATGGTGAAATAATTCAAAAAATCTCAATGCTTGAAGAAATTGAAACTATTAATCAAATTGAATTATGAAAAATCGTATTNTTGTTTTTGCNTCTGGTGGAGGGTCTAATTTTAAAAGTATTTATAATAATATCTTAAACGGTAAAATAAAAAATTCAATAATTCCAATTTTGATTTCAAACAATCCATTATCAGGGGCNGTATTGTTTGCAAAAGATAAAGGTATAGAAACTTTTATTTTAAATACTAAGCGATATCCAAATAAAAATGATTATAATGATACTTTAATTCAAAAATTAGATAAAGTTAAGCCATCTTTAATAGTGCTAGCTGGATATATGAAGCTTATTCCATCAATTATAACCTCAATTTATGAAAAAAGAATTATTAATATTCATCCAGCAAAACTCCCAGATTTTGGAGGAAAAGGTTTTTATGGTATAAAGGTCCATGAGGCTGTTATTAAGAGTGGTGTAAATGAAACAGCTGTTACAATTCATTATGTCAATGAAGAGTATGATAAGGGAATGATTATTCATGAAGAGAGAGTANNTGTNGATANAAATGATTCGATAGAATCNTTAGCAAAGAAAGTATTATCTNTTGANCATTTAGTTTATCCAAAAATAATTAATAAAATATTAAACAATTAGAGGGAAAAATGAGTAAAAAAGCATTAGTTAGTGTNTGGAATAAATCAGGAATTGTAGATTTTTGTAAGTTGCTAGTTGATAGAGATTTTGAAATTTTATCAACAGGAGGGACAAAGAAAACACTTATGGAAGAAGGAATTCCTGTTACTTCTGTATCAGATTTAACTGGATTTGGATCTATAATGGATGGTAGAGTCAAAACTCTTCATCCTAAAATTTTCGGAGGGATATTAGCTGATAGATCAAATCAAAATCATATTAAAGATTTGGAATCAATTNATTCTGGAGAAATAGATTTAGTTGTNGTTAATTTATATCCTTTTGTTGAAGAAGCAATCAAGAATAATTTGCCATTAGATAAAGCTATTGAATATATTGATATAGGTGGACCTTCAATGTTAAGAGCTGCAGCTAAAAATCATGAAAGTGTAATTCCTATATGTGATTTTAATGATTATGATAATTTTATAAATGACTATGATTCTCATAATGGTAATATCCCTAATAGNCTAAGAGTTAAGTATGCAGCAAAAATTTTTAATATTACAACTGCATATGATTCNNAAATNNCATCTTATATATCNTCAANATATAATAATGANGAGCTACCTGAGAATNTTAATATNAGTGTTCAAAAGGATGTNGAGCTTCGNTATGGTGAGAATCCACATCAAAAAGCAGGCTTTTATNTNTCAGGTAATAAAGANGTTGNTTGGAANCAANTACAGGGAAAACAGTTATCCTATAATAATTATATGGATATTGAATCTGCNCTTTCTATAGTTCGAGATTTNAATCAACCATCTTGTAGTATTATTAAGCANGCTAATCCTTGCGGNTTTGNANTNGGAGAAAATAATATTGATTCATTNAANCTAGCTGTAAGNTGTGATCCTGTTAGNTATTTTGGNGGAATNGTTGGATTTAATAAAATAGTNNANCCTGATNTAGCNNATNTATTAATTGAACCNTTTTTGGAATGTATAGTTGCCCCAGAATATCATNAAGATAGNTTNNAANTTTTTAAACAGAAGAAAAATCTACGTATAATTAAGATAGNTGATAANTATAGCCCTGATCAATATTNAATTAAAAATGCTCTTGGTGGATATATTATGCAAGAAAAGGATTTTACCGAAATTGATATNCATTCATGCGAAATACCAACAAAAGAAAGACCTTCTGATAGTCAATTTAGAGCAATGCTTTTAGGTTGGAAGTTAGTTAAGTATGTTAAGTCTAATGCTATTTTATTTGCTAATGAAAATCAATTATTAGGAATAGGTGCNGGNCAAATGTCAAGNGTAGATTCTGTTAAAATTGCTATTAGGAAAGTCCAAGAAAGTGGTTTAAGTTTAGATGGAGCAATAATGGCTTCTGACGCTTTTTTCCCGTTTTCTGATAGTTTAGAAATTGCNGCAAAAGCTGGAATTTCATCAGTTATTCAGCCAGGAGGCTCNATTAAGGATAATGAAGTTATTAGTAAGGCAGATGAGTTGGGCTTATCAATGGTCCTTACAAANATAAGACACTTTTACCATTAGGTTATAATTATGAGTAATTATTCACTTTCAAATTTTAGTAATATGCTTTCTAGTGATATTGCTATTGATTTAGGTACTGCAAATACTCTTATATGGATGAAAAATCAAGAGATTGTTCTNAATGAGCCATCNATTGTTGCTCGTGATAGAATTTCGAATAANATTATNGCNGTAGGTAATGAAGCAAAAGCAATGGTTGGTCGTACCCATGGAGGTATTGAAACTGTACGCCCTCTTAGAGATGGTGTTATTGCAGATTATAAAATGGCTGATGCTATGATAAGAGGATTTATAAATAAATTAAAAATAAGTAGAATTGCAAGACCTCGAATCGTTATATGCATACCATCTGGAAGAACAGATGTTGAGCAAAGAGCTGTAAAAGAATCGGCAGAGCATGCAAATGCTAGTGAGGTNTTTTTGATAGAAGAACCAATGGCTGCTGCTATTGGTATAGGAATTGATGTNAATCAGCCAGTAGGTANTATGGTTGTTGATATTGGAGGAGGAACNACTGAAGTAGCAGTTATATCATTAAATGGTATNGGTACTTTAGAAACAATTAATATTGCTGGTGATGAACAAACTGAATCAATTATTCAGTGGTTTAGAGATCATCATAAATTATTAATTGGTGAAAGAACTTCTGAAACGATNAAATGTACAGTAGGTTCAGCTGTAAGAGCTTCAGGTAAAACAATTGCAGTTAAAGGTAGAGANTTGATTACAGGGCTTCCAAAAACTATTGAAGTTTCAGCAGATGAAATAAGNCAAGCATTATCTGAAACTATATATCAAATAACAGCAGCTGTTAAAAAAGCTCTTGAAGATACTCCACCAGANCACTCTACNGATCTTATCAATTTTGGAATTATTATGACTGGAGGAGGNGCGCAATTAAAAGGGTTGGATGAATATATACGAAATAAAACTGGATTACCAGTTCATGTTGCAGAAAACCCATGNTATTCAGTTGTAAAAGGTACAGGAATGGTTTTAGATAATCTAAAAAAATATCAAAACGTATTGATNCAGCCTTGATNAAATATATTAACAGAGATCACTTNATTTTATTGCTCTGTTTAAGCATATCTACATTTATATACTTTTCTTCTAAATCTTNGANTGTTANTTCTGTNAAATCTGANATATCAGATATTATCGCTAAAATCAAATACCCTCAAAGATGGTATCTTGGATTNCTANCGANTCAAAAAGAAAATGAAATTTTAAAACAAGAATTAGTACTGCTTCGTTATAATAATATCCAATTNCGTAATAGTATTAAAGAAANAGANGAATTAAAAAAAATAATAAAATTTTATGATAGCTATCCAATATCTATGCAGATNGGTAAAATTGTAAATGATAATACATCTTATTTAACCAGNACCCTNATAGTTAACTTGGGGAAGNNNCATGGTATNAGAGATNATAATGCCGTAGTAGATTTGAATGGTTTATTTGGTAGAATTGTTTCTGTAGGAGATAATGCTTCTCANATNCGGTTAATAAATGATAGNAATTTTAAAGTATCAATTAGAGTAGGAGAAGATTCATCATTAGGTTTNTTTNTTCCTACTCATAATAATTTAGGAATTATAGATGGGATAATTAAAACTGCAGAAATTGCTATTAATGATACTGTTTACACATCTGGGGTATCAACAATATATCCTGATTCTATACCGGTAGCTAAAGTANTTTCTATTNATAAAAAAGAAGAAAATCCATTTCAGGAAATNGTTGTTGAAATACTTGCTGATTTAGATAATTACAACCATGTATTTGTNATTTTATGATTANNANTTATTTGAACCATAANTTTTTTATATTATTTTTTATATTTATTGCNCAATTATTTGCTCCTAAAATATANATATTAAATCAATCCATAGCTACTGACCTTTTTTTAGTTTATTTGACCTANTTATCAACTCATAATAGTAGAAGNNATATTATTATTTTAGGATTTATGTTTGGNTTTNTTCAAGATATNATAACTCAATATGAACTACTAGGTTTATTTGCTATGACTAAGACCTCTATTGGTTTTATTTTAGGTTCTNTNAATAATTANAATAAGATTTGGAACAANNANATTAAGATGTTATTCTTATTTTTAACTTATTTACTACATTTTATTATTTCTTCTTATCTTATGNATGATAGGNCTCTNACACCAATATCCTATATATTACAATTATCTTTTATGCAATCTATATGGACGTTTTTAGTTGTTTGTGTTATTAATAAGTTTATTTTAATAGACAATAAAATTATTAATTAGTTTTGAATAAATATTATAAGAAAAAAATATTATCATATTATCTTATAGGATTAGTGGTACCTGTTTTACTGTTTTTCTTCAAATTGCAGGTTATTGATTATCAAAAATATAAAAGGCTTTCAGGAAAAAATAGTATTCGCTCAGTTGAAATAAAAGCTCCGAGAGGGATAATCTATGATAGAAATAATATCCCTTTAGTTGATAATCTTCCTACTTATAGTCTAAAAGTTATTCCTGTAGATGTGATAGATAGAAAAACAAAAAGTATATCTGATAACTTTAATATCGAATTGCTTGAATCTATTATTGATTTTGATAAAGAAGCTTTTATATCTAAAGTTATGGATAAAAATCAGAGCCTTGAGAAATTTATTCCAGTCACAATTAAAAGGTTTATTAAATTTGAAGAACGAATTGTGATTGAAGAGCGCATAGAAGATTTTCCAGGAATCCTTTTCTCCACAATTCCAGCAAGAAAATATGTTTCAAGAGTTAATTTATCTCATGCATTAGGTTATTTAGGATTGGTTGATAAAGAAAAAAAAACACATTTTAATCATGTAGATTCTTTATTTAAATATTCATTAGGAGATGTCTATGGTCGAAGTGGTATTGAGAAGGCATATGAATATAGTTTGAGAGGGAAAAATGGTATTGAATATAGATTAGTAGATAATAGAGGGGTCGATCAAGGACAGGTTATTCAAAAAGACAACTTGGATGTTTTTAATGGCCCCCCATTATTCACTACGATTGATTTAGAAATTCAGTCAATAGTTGAAAAATCTTTATCAAATAATTCCGGGGCAATCATTTGTATGGATCCTAGTAATGGAGAAATATTAGCTTTTGCAAGTTCTCCAGATTATGATTTAAAATCTTTTATAGGCCCAGTACCGAAAAAGCAATGGGATGAATGGAATACTGACTCAAAAACGCCATTATTAAATAGAGTAATTAGCGGTGAATATCCACCAGGCTCTGTATTTAAACTTGTTACAGCTGCTTTATTGCTAAAAAAAAATCAACAAAATAATATATATGAATGTAGTGGAGAGCATGAAGTAGGTGTCAGTGAATTTAAAAAATGTTGGAATCCTTCAGGGCATGGAAAAATAAATTTAGCTGAGGCATTAAAATTTTCATGTAATGTTTATTTTTATAAAGCAATTGAAAATATTACATTCGAAGATTTAGCCTTAACCGCTCAAGAGTTTAATTTTGGAAACAGAGTTGGGATTAATATTCCTTCTGAGAGAAAAGGACTTATTCCTACTCCTAATTATATGAGAAAGAAATATGAATTTAGAGATGAGAATGGGCTATGGATTACCGATTGGGCTAGAAGAGGAACTAAAGCTAATATGGGTATTGGGCAGGGGGATGTTTTAGCTACCCCTCTTCAAGTAATCAATCTAATTAATATCATTGCAAATAAAGGTTATTCATATACTCCTCATCTAGTTATTGGAGAGAAGAATATTATCAAGAAAAATATTGATTTAGATTTAAATATATGGAAATTTTTAAATAAAGCAATGTGGGATGTAGTTAATAGTAAGGATGGTACGGGGAAAAGTGCAAAAATTTATGATAAAAATGTTAATATAAGAGGTAAGACTGGGACAGCTCAAAACCCCCATGGTGAAGACCATTCTTGGTTTGCGGGATATATGACTGCAAGAAATTTAAATAAGATATCTGTTGTAGTAATGATTGAGCATGGTGGAAGAGGTTCAGGTGTAGCATCATTGATTGCAAAAGATGTCTTTTCATATTTTTCATCGATTAACAGGGATTAAATGAACTTTATTAGTAGAATTTTTAATTTTAATAATGTGTTACGATTCCATTTGAGGATTATTGGTCCTATTTTACTTTTATGTATAATAGGATTNGTAGCTTTAAAAAGTGCAAGTTTAGATACTTTAGGACAACATTCTGTNTTCTCTAATCAAATAAANTGGATANCTATTGGTCTTATTGTTTTTTTTATAATTCAATTTATTCGNAATAATCTATTTTATGAATTTGCATATATATTTTATTTTATTTTATTAGTGCTTCTATTTATNACTCTTTTTATGCCTGAAACAAATGGATCTACAAGGTGGATTATNATTGGAGGNATGCAATTTCAACCATCTGAATTTGGAAAAATTATATTTATTATGGCTATATCTCGTTTTATAGCAGATTATAGAGATAGCTTTAGTGCTCATCAATTAATAATTTCTTGTGCTTTTTTAACTCTCATTCCATTATCTTTAATTATTAAACAGCCCGATTATGGTACTGGNNTTATGTATGTTCTNCCTATNTTGCCTATGCTNTATTGGGCAAATGTTAATTCTAAGAAATTAGTTTTATANATATTTCCTATTATTAGCATGCTAGCTCAGCAAGATTTATTGATNTTCTATATTTGGATGTTTTTATTAATAGTTATTTTATTATTTATATCTAAGAATATCACTCAAGTTATTTTTAATTTTATTCTCAACTGTTCTTTTGGACTTTTAGCACCGTATGCATGGCAGCATGCGCTTAAAGAATATCATAGAAATAGAATTTTGCAATTACTGTATCCAGAAAATGATCCCTTAGGTGCAGGATATCAAATACTTCAATCTAAAGTTGCAATTGGATCTGGNGGAATACTTGGNAAAGGGCTAGGAGAAGGNACTCAATCCTATTTGAGATTTTTNCCAATTAAAGATTCNGANTTTATTCTTTCAGTAATATCTGAAGAAATGGGATTTTTCTGTATTTTGGCTATAACAATAATTTTTTTATTATTCATATATTTCAGTATAGATTTTTCCCAAAGATTGTTTAATAGATTTCAATCATTAAATATAATAGGATTTTGCTCATTNCTATTTTTCCACATGATAGTAAATATGAGTATGGTNGTAGGGCTTTTCCCAGTTATTGGATTNCCGTTCCCATTTATTAGNTATGGNGGCTCTTTTATGGTTACCTGTTTTATTGCAATTGGAATAATAAATAATATAATAAATAATGATTTGTAGTAGTTTCAATTAAGGTTATAAATATTTCCCAGAAGTATTGTAAATTATGCTGATGGGAAATTTTTTTACTAATACTCACAAANTAATTCTCTTATTCTCCTTATTGGTCTTTGGTTGTTTTAATTCGGAATCATCATCCGAAGATAAAATTTTATTAGCCAAATCTCAAGATGCAGTTTTAGATAGTATTTTTCAAAATTACGANAGTAGTATTGANGACCTAAATAAAAATATTTCTAATATATATCAGAAANTTCAGAATAATACTANTTTGATTAATTCTATGAATGACTCGATGAGANTTTTNCAGCAAATAGANATATCTGGAAATACTAGTGATAAAGATATNATTAATTCNTTAATAAGGATTCAGAGTAAATTAAATTTAATTGAAGAAAAAATATTCTATTCAGACAGTTTGTATTTCAATTTATTAANTGATTTNGTTTTAATAGAATCNCAAATTGAAGANTTAAGTCAAAATATAAATAATATTACAGATTTGAGTATTGAAATAGATAANAANAANAGTCAATCTAATATAGATAAAATAGAAGATTATAAACAGACTTATGATTTNGCTGTTGAATATTATATGAATAAAAAGTATGAAAAAAGCCTTGATATATTTAATCAATTAATTGCTTTTGATANTAATGATAATTTAGCTGATAATGCTCAATTTTGGNTTGCTCAAATTTTTTATATACAAAAAAAATATAAGCTTGCAATTGCTGAATATAAAAAAGTTTCTTTAATGGGGGACAAAAATAAAGCTCCTGATGCTGAGTATAAGATAGCGTTATCTTATTTTAGTCTAGATATGATANATGAAGCAATGAATCAGTTTGATNCAATTATAATTAATTATCCAGATAANATAGATTTAGTNCAAAAATCCAAAAAATANATAGAAAGGTATAGATAGTTATGCTGAAAATATTTTATTTAGCNTCAGAGTTCGACCCTTTTTCTAATACTTACTCTTCTTCAGAGTTTTCTAGAAAATTATGTACAAAGTTNCATGANATTNCTGANTTTGATATTAGACTTAATCAGCCTAAATATGGCTATATTAGTGAGCGGAAATATATTCTGAGAGAAGTCATTCGCTTGAAGGATATGCTTATTGATTTTAATGGCGAGGAAGATTCTGTAAATTTAAAGTCTGCATTTATACCTAATACTAGAGTTCAAATTTATTTTACTGAAAGTGAAAAATATTTTAAATCAACATGCGAATTATTATATAAATCAAAAAATGGAAGAGCTTATAAAGATAATGATTATAGGTTTGCTTTCTTTTCAAAAGTCGCTTTAGAAACTATTAAAAGATTATTTTGGCAACCCAATATTATTGTTTGTAATGATTGGCANACTTCTTACNTNCCTATGTTNTTAAAAAAAGTATATAATAGCGATGAATATTATAANAATATAAAAACTGTATTTATTTTACATAGTATAAATGAATATAGAAACGTATCAGANAACTCCTATCAGTATGTNAATCTTGAAGCTNCTANTGCTAAGATTGANAATGTNCATGAAGCAATTAAGTATAGTGATTATCTTATTGTTNTAGATGATGATAAAAAAACAATGCANAAAGCATTCAATAAAACAAGCTTNCCATCTGTAAGTAAAAAAACTAAAACAATGTTTTTAGANGTTTCAGATANCACACCTTTTTCCCAGGTTGCTAAAAAAGTTGAAACNCTATTAAGAAAAATTAAGTAAAAGATTTAAATGTATTATTTAAAAAATAAAATNGTTAAAGTCAGTTCTTTAATTTCNGTACTGTTTTTAATGTCATGTGAATCTGANCCATTGCCNGTATCNTCATCTTTTTTNAATGATAACTCATTTATGGTTGAGACTTTTACTGCACTTGAAGATGTNNGAGTATTTCANGATGAGGATATTTCAATAGGTGATAGTTATCGTTTATATTCAGGTAATATTAATGGTNTCAATAGCACAACATATTTAAAAATTAATACTAGCNTAGTTAGATCTTCAAAGTATTGTCAATTTGATTCAAATCTNGATGATGGGANNTCTATTTTATCCGTAGATACAGTAAGNTTAGTCTTGCGTACTTTTACTGAGTTAGAAGANTCTAATGATTCTTTAATTTCNTTGATAGATAAAAACAACCTTGTAATTAAAGGAGGATTTGTAAATTTATACTCGTGGGATGAAGATTCTANCAAAATTTTTGATAATGAAATTAGTAATACTCTTAACCAAAATTTAACTGTTATCAATTCTGAACTAATTGAATATGACAATTATACAATACATGTGATTTTACCCCTAGCTGATGGCTCTCTGCTAACTNATGAGTGGTGTGANCATGATTGTTTTTTAGGTGATTATTATATATCTATAGATTATAANCCTATAGCTGAAAAAGAACAGTATATAGAATTCTTGTCATCTCAAAACTATTATCAGAGTACTACTGTTTTNAGACCTTCACTTAGATTTATTTATAANGAATTNNAAGANAGTATAGCTTACGTAAATAAATGGTCTTTTAATGANATAGATGGCGCTACTTTGAATAGCTCTAACATGGATTNNAACACTTTAGATGTTTATTATGTNCACAACCAATCTTTAGAGACTAATTCAAAAATATTATTTGCGAATAATATAGTTGAATTTGATAATGATATATATAATAATAGCAATATNTATATAAATGATTTAAATCTTCAAGANTCAAACTTTTCAGAAGGTTCTTATCAATTAAATCTTAATTATAAATTAAACCAAGANATTATAGATTCNATATCAGTAATAGATTTCTTTATAGATAGCATAAAAATCATTTCTAATGATATTGACCCATCTGGAGATAATAGTTTAGAGGGAAATGGCAATTGGGATTATATTGATATAAATGAAAANCAGGAATATGATGAAGGTGAAGAGCATGAATANTATTATGATTTAGGTGTNGATAATTGTCCTGATAATTATGAGGATCCTANTAACGCTAATTTATGCTTATGCAATGACTATATAAATNATCCAGATTCATGTTTAGATGAGAATATGATATATAACCCCAGTGGTACTGAGGGNAATGGCGANCATGATGCTGGAGAGGTTTTCCCCNCTCAATATGATTGTGGNGTAGATGGCTTATGTGATGAAAATGAAGAAGGNGAAGGGGANGANCCTGCTGGTGATAATTATAATATAGATCCTAGTAATGATAATTGGCGTGATTATGGTAGTGATGGCTGTCCTGATGAGTATGAAACTGGNGATCAAAATAATCCATGTAATTTNAATCAAGTAAATAATTGTCNAGATAATTTATATAGTAATGATTGTGTTGCTGANCCTAATGAAGATAATTGGGGATATGGNAATGTTGAGAATGGAACTGANGGTAATGGTANATGGGANANTGGAGAGGGNNTTGAAGGCAATGGGCTTTGGGATTGCAATGATGATGGAACNATNTGTGAGCCATTTATTGATTTAGGTNTTGATGGGATTCCAGAAANCCAAGAACAAAATTGCTTTTATTGNAATGATGATTCGNCTACTGAAGGAAANGGTNTTTGGGATTATNTAGATCAAAACGATAATGNNCAGTATGATATAGGTGAAAACTGNGAGCCTTTTCANGATACNGGTATTGATCAGNTATATACAATATATGAANAAGGTTATAATCCTTCAGGTACAGAAGGTAATAATTTTCGTGATTTTGGNGANNAGTTTCCTGNAGAGNATGATTGTGGNNNAGATGGNTTATGTGATGANAATGAAGAAGGTGANGGAAGTGATCCTNCTGGNGATAATTATAATATAGATCCTAATAATGATAATTGGTCTGATTGNGGAAGTGATGGTGATTGNAGTATAGTTGATGATAATGGCACACAAAATAATGGTTTATGGGATAATGGGGAAGGTGTAGANGGTAATTCTNAGTATGACAATGGAGAGTTTTTCAANGATTTNGGAACAGATAATTTATCTGATATTATTGAAAANCTAACATCTGATACATCATTGAATTATTATATACCNCAATCTATTTCTTATGATATATTTTCATCCTTAGATNTAGATGTAGGNCCTGAAAATGAAGTAGATTCATCTAAAAATATAATATTTGATATAAAATCTATTAATTATAATGAGGGTAATGGACTTATAACTTTAGCTATTGATATTACTGCTAATACTGATTTCAAAGCATTAGAATTCAGGTTAAATCATTCTCCATATTTAAGTAATACTTCTAGCCAAATACATAGTAAAGATTTAATTCACAGAATTAATCAAGATGAATTATTTGAAGATATCTCAATTTATGATAATTCCTATTTAGAATCTGACATATTTTCTAATACCGATAATTTAGTTTTAGATTATTTTAATGGAATTAAATTTTCATTTAAATTTTCAGAATTAGAGAATTGGATAAATGATAATTCTAATGTATCAATAAATTATAATTATACAACTTTAGTATTATATGTTAATCATGAAGATTCTAATTATAACTTTTTTAATGGCGATGCAAATTTATGGCTATCAATAGGCGGTAACAATAGATTGCTAGGCGTGGCAGATGCTATTCCTTTTTCTTCTCTAGTTGGCCCACTCCAAGCCTCTGGAGAAAAACAAGTATTAATTCCTTTTGGTACGATAATAAATGAGATTTTAGAAGGGGACTTAGACCCTAATGAAGATATTGTATTTATGCTAGATGGTGGAGCTGATAATACATCTCGTATTGTTTTTCATGGATATAGCACATCAGATAATAATGAATCTACTATAAATGCTTATACTCCCAAATTAGAGGTTTATTACATAGAATGAAAAAAATAATATATATATTTTTCTTTTTATCAGGACTCTATTCGAGCATGTTAGAATTGCATGGTACAGGAATAAGATATAATAATATAAATGCAATGGGCTTAGGACTTGGTGAATCAACTTTTTTTTCAGATAATTTAAAAAGTGTTAGCTTAAGCTCTATTGCTACATATTGGAAATCAAATTTAACGCGAATTTCTTTTTCAAATCAATTTTCTCACAATTTTAGCGAATACCCAGATAATGATATAAGAATTTCATCTTTTTCGTTTACTTTCCCTACTAGTAGTTACAATGCTGTTTCATTTGGATTGAGTCCATACACTAGAGCTGATATAGATTTACAAGAGACTGATGGATATTTTATAGGTTCAGGAATATCGGATTTTGCCGATGTGATAAATTTACGTTCTGATTATAAAATTCGTGGTGGTATTTCTAGTGCGTACTTTGTTTTTTCAACAAAAATTAATAATTCTTTTTCTTTAGGATTTAAAATTGATCGATTATTTGGTAATCAATTTCATACAAAAAAAACATTCATATCTAGTTTTGATTCCTTTGCCGAATCTGAATTTCAATATTCACAGCAAGACTCTACCTATAAGATAGTGTTTAATGAATTTTCAGGTTACAAAGTTCAAATGGATTGGTTGATTGATCTAAGTAAACACCAAATTGCTTTTTCTGCAGCCTCAATGGGACCAATGGATGTTAATCATAGAGTATTTATTAATGAATATACATCCTCGAATCCATATCAGCCTGGTAATACATTTTTACATGTTGATTCAGGTGATGATTTGCTTCAACGAGATCCAGACTATTCTACTTATATTCAAGATGATATAAATACCAATTCTTTTCTTGATAACATATTTAATAGATTAGATGATTATTCAATTGGGTATCATTATTATACTGGAAAGTTTGGTATGCTTTTGGAATACAAAAAAAATGATTTATTTAATAATCCATCATTAAGTAGTATCAATCTTTTTAATTATAATAAGCCTTCAACTATATCATACAATATGGGATTGTACAAAAAATATTTAAATAAAAAGAATGCTTTTTGGGATGTTATTTGTTTGCGAATTGGTGGATATTATAAAGAATTATTATTTGTTAATTCCAAAGGGGCTGATACTGCTATTACAATGGGGTTTGGTATTGATAAAGATTCTAATTTAATTGATTTTGGTGTTAAATTTGGAAAACTCAATATTGGAGAGTTTCAGGATGAGAATTATATTGATGCTATTTTATCAATTGAAGTGGGCAATAGATGGTTTGAAAATTCAAGGAGTAAGTAAATGAAAAGTTATTATAAATTATTATTCATAATAGGAATTTTGTTTTTATGGAATTGTGCTGCAACAAATACTACTAACAATTCATTAGATGAATCTGAAAATCCTACAAAAAAAAGCAGTTTGTCACAAGAAGATATTGAGGAATGCCGACTTTATCAAAGTTATCAATTTGATTATTGGAAAAATAGAAATTATAGAAGGACAATATACTGCAATATGTATATGATGGAGATGAATTGTGATAATTCAATTGAGTATCCAGTAAATTATTATAATTTATCTAGATCATTCCTCGAGTTAGATGAAGTTAAAATAGATAGTGCTTTTTGGGCTTTACAGCAAGGTTTAAGAGAAGATGGGAATAATGAAACACTTTTAGAACTTGGAGCATATCTATCGAAAAAATCAAATAATACGGAACAGCAAATTTATTATTTAGATAAAGTAATTTCTATAAATGATAAAAATCCACGAGCATTAGAGCAGTTATGCGATATATATGGAGATACTGCTAGATTTGAAGATCAAATCATGATAATTGATTTATGGTTAAAATTAGAGCTTGATGATATTTCATATAGAAAAGCAATTGGAGAAAAAAAACAAGCCTATCAATCATTGGGAAGAGAAACTTCTGATGTAGATAAAGAGAGGTGGCAGTCAGATCCATCTAATTTACAGTATGGATTTTTCTTTTTACAGGCATTAAATGAGTTAGAAAACTATGATGATTTAATATCTTATGCTGATGAAATGCTAATGTATTCGGACTCTATTCAAGATGATCCTCTTGCATTAAAAATTTTAGAGCTTAAAGCAGAGAGTTATTTAACTTTATATGATAATGATATGGCGAAAGCTACTTATGAAGAATTATATTTCATTGATAATAATTATAAATATGCAATTGAAATTTCAAGCATATTGGTTGAAGAGGAAAAATATGAAGATGCATACTCTTGGGTGGAAAAAGCTATAGCTAGCACCACTGGTCCTAATGATAATAAAATTGGAAAAGGTGAATCTTATTTTCAAAGAGCTGAAGTGTTATACTCTTGTGCACAAAGCTGTCAAGATCCATCAGGGGAATTGAATTTTTGGGATAAAATTATTTACGATATAGCACTTGAAGATTATTCTATGGCATATGATAATGGACAGTATAATGCCGCTACAAGAAAAAAGTTTTTAAAGGAGAATTATATTTCTTCACCATCAGATTGGTTCTTAAATGCGTCTGATGTTCAAATGGTTTGTCCTAGTTGTGATAATGATAAAGTTGTCCCATCTTTAAAAGAGTGTTATTCTTTTATAGATAGAAAAATTAAAACTAAGGTGAATTAAATATGATTATTGGAATTGGCTGTGATCATGCAGCATTTACTGAGAAGCAATTGTTGATTGAATATTTAAAAGATAATAATCATTCTGTAGTAGATTTTGGATGTAATTCTAATGAATCTGTTGATTACCCTGACTATGCACATGCATTATCTAAAGAGTTAATAGATAAAAAAATAGATATGGGAATTTTAATATGTGGATCTGGTATAGGTATTTCAATAGCTGCAAATAAAAATAAAGGAATTAGAGCAGCTTTATGCTGTACTAGTTTCCATGCAGAAATGTCAAGAAAGCATAATGATGCCAATGTTATAGCATTTGGTGCTAGAGCTACAGATATTAAAAGTATGTATAGAATGACAGATATTTTTCTTAATACTAAATTTGAAGGTGGTCGGCATCAAACAAGAATTAATAAAATAGAAGAATGAATATGGACTTAAAAAATACAGATCTTCAAATATCTAATTTGATTGATGAAGAATTATCTAGACAAATTAATACTTTAGAAATGATAGCTTCTGAGAATTTTACAAGCAAAGCTGTTATGGAGGCTGCTGGTAGTGTTCTTACAAATAAATATGCAGAAGGCTATCCTGGTAGACGTTATTATGGTGGATGTGAATCAGTTGATAAAATTGAGGATATAGCCAGAGATAGGTTAAATGAATTATTTAATTGTGAATATTCGAATGTACAACCTCATTCTGGTTCTCAAGCTAATATGGGAGTTTTTAATACTTTTTTATCTCATGGTGATACTGTTATGGGGCTAGACTTATCTCATGGAGGTCATCTTACTCATGGAAGTAAAGTTAATTTTTCTGGTCAAAGTTATAATTTCATTTCATATCAAATAGATCAAAAAACAGGAAGAGTAGACTTTGAGCAAGTTAATAGACTAGCTAAAGAATTTAAGCCTAAATTAATAATATGTGGAGGCTCAGCTTATCCAAGATTTATAGAATTTGAACAATTCAGTGAAATAGCCAAATCAGTAGGAGCTTATTTGATGGCTGATATAGCTCATCCATCTGGCCTAGTGGCATCTGGTTTACATCCTACACCTTGGCCTTATTGTGATGTTGTGACATCTACTACCCATAAGACCCTTAGAGGACCTAGAGGAGGGATTATATTAATGGGTAAGGACTTTGAAAATAAATGGGGAATTGTTGCCCCCAAGTCTCAAAGAACTAAAATGGTATCTGAGTTGATTGATAGTGCTGTAATGCCAGGCATGCAAGGGGGGCCACTTATGCATATTATAGGGGCAAAGGCTGTTGCTTTTAAAGAAGCTTTATCTCCATCCTTTAAAGAATATTGTAGCCAGGTAATTTTAAATGCAAAGCATCTATCGAATAAAATGATTGACTTAGATTATGATATTGTTTCTGGTGGGACTGATACACATTTAATATTAATTGATTTATCTAATAAAAATTTAACAGGAAAGTATGTTGAAAATCGTTTAGAGATAGCAGGCATTACTACAAATAAAAATATGGTTCCTTTTGATAAAAAAAGTCCAATGATTACAAGTGGTATAAGAATAGGTACTCCCGCATTGACTACTAGAGGAATGAAAGAATCTGAGATGACTAAAATATCAGAATTAATAAATAATGTTATTATAAATATTGATAATGACGCTATATTGTATAAAATAAGAGAAGAAGTTAAAGAATTATGCAAAGAGTATCCCTTAAATATGGAATATCAGAATGAAATGTCCTGAATGCAGTGAGATTATTACCAAGGTAATTGATTCTAGGTTAACTGAAAAAGGGTATACAATAAGAAGAAGAAGAGAATGTGAATCTTGTAGTCATCGATTTACAACCTATGAATATGTTTTTCCGAAAAAAATAGTAATAAAAAAAACAGGTGTTAGACAAGATTACGATAGAATTAAGTTGGAAAAAAGTATTCGTATATCTTGTACTAAGAGGCCTGTATCAGAACAAGTTATACAAGAAGTGATGATGCGTATTGAGAAAAAAATCAATAATTTTGCAAACATTGAAATTTCTTCAAAAGAAATTGGAAAATTCACAATGGATGAATTGAAAAGTATAGATAAAATTGCTTTTGTTCGATTCGCATCTGTTTATAGAGAGTTTAAAGATTTGGGTGAGTTTAAAACTCAAATTGATGATATTTCTAATTAAAAATTTTCTTAATTAAATGAAAGATATAATTCTATATCCACTTTCTATTTTTATTTCCATATTTGAGCATATTGGAAAATATTTTGATTTAATGTTTAAAACGCTAAGGTCTTTTAGAACATGGCATCTTTATTTAGATTCAATACCTGATCATATATTTTCTTTAGGTATAGCTTCTTTGCCAATAGTTGTTTTTACAGGTTTATTCTCTGGTATGGTTACAGCTGTGCAGGCAGCTTATCAATTTGAATCAGGACTTATACCAACTTGGTATGTGGGAGGAATTGTAGGAGAAGCAGTTTTATTAGAATTAGGACCTATGATTACAGGATTGGTAATGACTGGAAGAGTTGGTGCTACGATTGCAGCTGAACTAGGAACAATGCGTGTAAGTGAGCAGATTGATGCTCTTGAGACTTTATCTTTTGACCCTGTTTCTTTTTTAGTTATGCCAAGAATAGTAGCTTGTGCTATTATGTTTCCTGTAATGATCATTTTTGCAGACCTTTTTGGGATAATAGGAGGTTATTTAGCAGCTCTATCATTTATGGATGTAAGTAGCTTTGATTTTATTAGAGGTCTTAAAAGTTGGTTTCGACCATGGTCTGCTATATTTGGATTAATCAAAGGATTCTTCTTTGGCCTTACTATTACTTCTATAGCTTGCTATTTTGGGTTTTATACAAAAGGTGGAGCGCAAGGGGTAGGGAAATCTACAACAACGACAGTTGTAGTATCATGTTTATCTCTTGTGGTATTAGATTATATTTTGGCAGCATTATTACTATGATAAAAATAAAAAATATATTTAAATCATTTGGAGAGAAAGAGGTTCTTAAAGATATCTCTTTCTCTATAAATAAAGGAGAGTGCATATCCATAATTGGAGAAAGTGGTATAGGTAAAAGTGTATTATTAAAGAGTATAATTAAATTAATTGATATTGACCGTGGGTCAATTTTTATAGATGGGGAAGATATTAGTCTAATAAAGTTTAAAGAACTTCAAAAATTAAGATCAAAATTTGGTATGGTATTTCAATTTGGGGCATTATTTGATTCTATGACAGTCGAAGAAAATATAGGTTTAGCTTTACAAAAGCTAAGTAATAGTGATAAATTAGAAATAGATAATAAAATTAGAGAAAGTTTAGAACAAGTTAATATGGAAAATACTAACAATAAAATGCCCTCTGAGTTATCAGGAGGCATGAAAAAGAGAGTAGGAATAGCTAGGGCAATTGCTCTTAATCCTGAATATATGCTATACGATGAACCTACTACTGGATTAGATCCTATTATGACCGATAGCATTAATAATCTAATTAGTAAGTTTCATAATAAAGGTGATGTCACATCTATTATTGTGACTCATGAAATGAGAACTGTAAAAGATGTTTCTGAAAGAGTTGTTATGCTCTATGATGGCAAAATTCGTTTTGATGGTCCTACAGAAGATTTTATCAATTCAAAAGATTTAGTTGTTAAAGCATTTTTAAATGGTGATAGTTCCTTTAAAGAAAATGGAGTACAATAATGAGAGCTTCTAAATTATTTTGGATTGGTTTAATCATATCTTCATCAATTATAGTCTTTATATTTGGCTTGCTATATCTTCAAGATATTTCTCTAAATAAGGCTAGCCTAAGATTTACTGTAATGTTTGATAATGTTCAAGGTTTGAACGATGGTGATAATGTAAGTATGCTTGGTAAAAGAATAGGGAAAGTTTCTGCAACAAAAATTATGAGAAATAGGATTGCAGTAGAAATTAGCATTAATCAAGATTTTTCATTTAACATACCTATAGACTCTAGAATAGAAGTAAAAAATGATGGTCTGATAGGATCTAAATTTATTGCAATTGAGCCCGGCAATAATTTAAAGAATAATATATCAAATGGAGATGTTGTGGAAGGAACGAGAGAAGTTGATTTTACTGAAATAACTCCAGGTATTATGCCTATCACTCAAGATTTAGCTGTCTTTACAAGGAGACTGAAAGCTGTTTTGGGAGAAGAACAGAAAGATGATATAAGAATGACTCTCTCTAATGTTAATTCTCTTAGTAGTGAATTAGATACTATTTTAAAAGATTTACATTCTTTAATAGCAGGAAAAGAAGATAGAAAGAATATTAATGAATTTTTTGAAAACTTAAACTCTGCAAGTAAAAATATAGAAAAGCTCGCAGAAAATATGAATGATATTAGTTCTGATAATAAAAAAGAAATTTCAACAATACTTAATAATTTATCTAATGGAAGTAAGGCTTTTTCTGAATCTGCAAAAAAGATGAATAATATTTTAGATAAAGTAGAAGATGGAGAAGGTAGTTTAGGGAAACTTCTAAATAGTAATGAGCTAACTAATAATATGAATGGATTCGTTGATGACTTACGTTTACTACTAGAAGACTTTAGTGAAAATACCGAGGAATATTTAAAAAAATATATTAGAGCTAATAAAAAAGTAAAAAAAGAGAAATAGTTATTTTTATTTGGAACATAATTAAAATTGTTAAGTTAAAAGTATAAAGTATATTAAATTTAGTTATTATTAGGGAGAGAAATTTTATATAAAATTGTTATAGGGTATTAATTTTATTTATAGGTTTGTTAGTTTTTTATATCCAATAACAATTGCTTTATATTTGCCGAGCAATTTATGCTCGGTTTTTTTTTAAAAGGGGTTTTGATGAAAAGAATTTTACTGTTGATTTATTTAACGTTTGTTTTTCCAGTTGGTGAAGCTGGAGCAATATTCTTACTTATTGCACCAGGGGCATCAGCTGCAGGTACTGGTGAAGCTCAAGTAGCTAAAGCTAATGATGCATATGCCTCTTATTATAACCCAGCTGGATTAGGTTTTCAAAATCAAGCAGGAATGGCAGGAATGCATGTTAACTGGCTACCTAATTTAGCAGATGATCTTTATTATGAATTCCTTGCATATAAACAGCCTATGAAAGGAATGGATGGTACCTTAGGAGGGCATCTTATATATCTTAACTTAGGTGAACAAATGGGTATGGATGAAATGGGTAGAGAAACTGGACAATTTAAAAGTTATATGTGGGCTCTTGCTCTCGGCTATGGAACTAAAATCTCAAATAGCTCATCTGTAGGTG
>NZUX01000037.1 GCA_002703645.1 Fidelibacterota bacterium
TAGTGATAATGGACATACTGTTTGGGAGTATAACCATAGTGAGCTTGGCCATAATAGTATATCTAAATCATTTAAGTATTCCCTAGATTATCTTATTCAAGATTCTGGGGTACTAGGTGATTCTAATAATGATTATAATACAGATATTATGGATTTAATTATTATTGTTAATTTTATATTAGACTCATCTAGTGAAATTGAGATTAATCAATCAGATATGGATCAAAATGGAGAGATATCTATTAATGATGTAATAATACTTTTGAGTATAATTATTTCTGGAAGTTTTATTGATTAGATAAGAGTTTTAATGGATAGAATTTCTTTAATTCAATCTACATTCCCATATCCATTCCACCACCACCACGCCTTTCTTTTTCACGGATTTTTTTATGTCGTTCTTCATTCCCAAAATTATATTGGAAAGAGATAGAGTAAGTACGCCCGTTTCTATTACTTTTCATATCAGAATACTCTGAACCAGCGTTGTAGTTAGTAGCAATATAATCAATCCCAGGCACTAGTGGTTTTGTTCTTTCTAAAGAAAAACCACCACTATCAAAGATATTATCTATTTTAAATGATAATTTTGCCTTTTTTTGAAATAGTGATTTTGTGAATCCAAGATTTGCCCATAGACTACCCTTATTGCCAAACATTGATCCATAATCATCTATCATTTTCATATAGTAATAGCCAAACTCAAATCCAAAATATTGTATATATTTTTCTGGTAAATTAATTTTTCCATAGCTATTTAAACCTTTATTGGTACCATTAAGCTCAACATCATCAGAGCCATCTCGCACTTCATTATACCAAAATCCCCCTCCAAGAGTTTGTCCAAATAGCATAAAGAAAAGTTCTAACCCATAGCTTTTAGCATTATCTGCATTTCTAAATGTCAAGACTTCAAATTCATATTGATTACTACTATACCACTCAATTTTATCATCTATATATTCATAATAAATATTAGTATAGAAAAAGCCCATTGGCCTTCTTGATGATTTTNACATGATAGGAGACCTATATGATAATTCATAATTTGTAGAATATTGAGGTTTTAGTTTAGGATTTCCCAAAAATAAGAAGCTATTTGAATTAAGATCTCTTGGTAAAGGTCTTATTTGCCTTGATCCTCCATGATGACCACCACCTGGTCTTTCTACTCTTGAACTAATTGCAAATTGAAGACTCTTTTTATCTGATAGATTATAGGTAATATGGAAGCTTGGATAGACACTTGTATAATCATCATCAATATCTGTATTTTCATTTTCTCTAAGCATTTGAGCATATGGCTTTATTTTATTTGGATTTTCTGTAAGCTCACAGTCACCACAATAATCGATACAATCTTCTATCATTTCTTCATTACAACCCTGAAGGCATTCTTCTTTAGCTGCCTGACAAAGCGTATATCCATCTTGACCTGTTTCATTTAGAAATTCTTGTCCATTTAGATACCATACATCTGGAGTTCCTTTAAAGTAAATATTTTTATTCACATACTCTAATCTAACCCCAGGTTTAATACTCCATTTTTCATTTAATTCAATACTATATTCTGCAAAAGCTCCATGGATATCTCTTCGATATTTATATAGGTTTTCACCTTTTATCTTAGTTGCCTCCCATGTCTCCCATATATAATTATTTTCTTCACATGATTCTTCATTTGAATAATCATTTTCTTCACACTCCCCATCTTCATCAACATGAAGAATATAATTCATAGTTTCATCATTATTACCTTGATCAAAATTATAACCAAATTCAAATTTTGATTTTTCATCTATAGGGTGACTATATGATGCTTCAAATTCATGAGATTGAAGTTTACTAATAGTTCTAGTTGTATCTTTATCTTCATTCATCCAAAGATTACTAGTAACAATATCATATTCAATATCTTCTGGATGTCTATCAAAAGAATAAAACAATGATAAATTTTTATCAGGGTTATCATATGTTTTATCTATACCAATAGAAATTCCCATCTCGTAATTACCTTTTGGTTCTACATCTGAATGCGTTAAAATTTCATACTTAGGTTGAATTGTTGTATCAATACTTGTTTCTGTTGAATGATAAGAATTATATCTACCTTCGATATTTAAGGTTAACTGATTATTTAAATAATAATCAGTTCCAAGTTTAAGAACTTGATTATTTTTTTTCTTTTTTGATAGCCATCTAAAATCATTTATATAAACACTATCAGATAATACAGTATTGTCTTGATTAAAACCATTTATATATGTGGTTCTCGAATATCTATATCCATTACGATCTCTATAATTTACTTTATTTGAATAAGAACCATATAAATTGTACTTATTAGTCTTATAATTTCCGCTTAGTGTTCCTCCACCCATTTCATCAAAATCATGATATTTATTACTTTTTGAAAATATCTTTACTTGTGCATGAAATCCTTTATCACTACCTTTTTTAAGAATAATATTTATTATTCCAGCCATTCCTTCAGGATCGTACTTTGCGGATGGAGATGTTATTACTTCAACTTTTTCAATCATTGATGCCGGAATATCATCGACATCATTTCCACCTTCGCCCATTCGATTTTCTCGACCATTGACTAATATTTTAACATTTGAACTACCCTTTAAAGAAACAGTGCCATCTTGATCGACAAGTACCATGGGGACGTCACTTAGGACATCTTCAGCTGAACCTCCACTCGTAAGACTCTCCTCTGATGGAGTATATATTAGTTTATCAGTATCAACTTCAATACCAGGACCATCTTCTATTACACTAATCTGTTCAGCTTGAATAGCTTTAACAGTTAATGGTAATACACCTAAGTCTTTTGTCATACCAGATTGTGGATTAATGTAGATATCTTTTTTGATAAAAGTTTCATAGCCAATAAATCCAATTGTTATAAAGTAGTGTCCAACTTTTAAATTAGTAATCTTAAAAAATCCATCATCATCTGTAATTCCACTTTGTACTAATTTTTCTGTTTTTGATTCATAAACTTCTATCATTGCTACTGGAATTATTTCTTGAGTATCTCTATTTACTATAACTCCTTGAATCGATCCCGTATTTAATGATATATCATTGAAATGATTATGGTTGTGATTGTGCCCGTGATTATGATTTTCATCACTTCCACCATGGGCCATCAATAGGGAAAAACAAAAAAAGATAATTTGTATCATTATAGAAATATCCTGACTTAAACCATAAAGGCTAGATTAAAATTAGTTTTAAAGTGGGCCCTCAGGGACTCGAACCCCGGACCAACGGATTATGAGTCCGCTGCTCTAACCAACTGAGCTAAGGGCCCTATGGCAAGCTAGAATTTATTGCTATAGATACAAATATTCACAATAAATAATTTATTTATTTATAATTCTATTGTTTAGATTCTAACTATGATACGCTTAATGATAATCATATTATTAATACCTGTTAATTTATATTCAGAAATTTATATTAATGAAATCATGTCATCAAATAGTGATACGATATTTGATGAGTTTGGTGAAAGCTCAGATTGGCTAGAGTTATATAATAGTAGTAGNAGCATAATCAATTTAGAGGGATATGGATTATCTGATGATATAGATGATCTTTATAAATGGNTTTTNCCACCTACCGTTATAGAGCCCAATGATTATTTACTTATTTTTGCATCAGGCAGCGATATNGGTAATAATGTTATTCACTGGGAAACAATTATCAATTGGGGAGATACTTGGAAATATTTTTTAGGAAATTCACAACCTCCACCAAATTGGAAAGANGTTAATTTTAATGATAGTAATTGGCCAGNAGGAGTTAGTGGATTTGGTTATGGGGATGGAGATGATGCAACCATTATACCTAGCNCCATGTCTCTTTTTATCCGTAAAAATTTTCAAATAGATTCTATTGATGATATTTCTGAAATTCTTTTACATGTTGATTATGATGATGCATTTGTTGCTTATATTAATGGTNCTGAAATTGCAAGAAGCAACATAGGCAACCCTTTTGACTCTCCTCCACCATATAATCAAGGAGCAAATACTTATAGAGAGGCTACAATTTATAGCGGTGGATTTCCGGATATTTTTAATGTTGATTTAGAATCTATATTCATACAAAATGGGAATAATGTATTATCAATTCAAGTTCATAATTACAATCAAAATTCATCTGATATGACAATTATTCCATTTTTAACTCTTGGATTAAATAGTGTGCCAGACAATCCATTAGGATCTCCGGAGATTCTTAATCTTGACTTATCTAACTTACATGCAAATTTTCAAATATCATCCAGTGGAGAAGAGCTCATTCTTACAAATTCATCTGGCCAAATTATTGATCAGGTAGAGCCGTTAATAATCCCTAATGATATATCTTACGGACGTCAACCTGATGGAGAGGATTCGTGGTTATTTTTTCAAAATTCAACTCCAGATCAAACGAATAATAATTCATCAGGGTTTGAATCATTTTGCGCAAAGCCAGTCTTTTTATCTAATGCAGGATTTTATTCAGGACCTATTGAGGTTAGTATTGAATTAAATCAAAATGATTATCCAATTTACTATACCCTTGATGGTTCAATCCCTACAATTAACTCAGAGATTTATTTAGATGGTATAAATCTTAATGAGAGTACAGTGATTCGAGCAGCTGTAATACACCCTAGCTGTGTATTAAATGAAATTTCAACAAGCTCATTTTTTATTAATGAAGATATAAACCTTCCTATTGTTTCATTAAGTACTCATCCTGATAATTTTTGGGATTGGGAGACAGGTATATATGTCATGGGTCCCAATGCATCAATGGATTATCCATATTTTGGCGCTAATTTTTGGGAAGATTGGGAAAAACCTATTCATATTGAATTTTTTGAATTAGATGGCACTATTGGGTTTTCTCAAGATGCCGGAGTTAAAATTTTTGGTGGATGGAGTAGAGGGCAGGATCAAAAATCACTAGCTATATTTGCTCGTTCAGCATATGGTTCAAGAACAATAGATTATCAAATTTTTCCAGATAAAGATATTGATGAGTTTAAATCCATCGTTTTACGCAATTCTGGTAATGATTGGTATAGCGGTGAAAATTGGAGTTCAAATTCTATGTTAAGAGATGGTATGGCAACTGGGCTTATGCAAAATACGGGCGTTGATATGCAAGAATATCGTCCAGCAGTTGTTTATATAAATGGAGATTATTGGGGAATTCATAATATTAGAGAAAAAGTGAATGAAGAATTTTTAGCCTCAAATCATGTAGGTGTTGATCCAGATGAACTAGATCAATTAGAGTTAGATGGTCAAATTATTGAAGGTGATAATCAAGATTATTTAGATATGATTAGTTTTATTCAAAATAATAGTTTGAATTCTGAAAGCAATTATAATTTTATTAAGACTCAGATAGATATTGATAATTTTATTGATTATAATGTTGCACAGATTTATTATGCAAATACAGATTGGCCTGGTAATAATATTAAATTTTGGAGACCACATTCAGATGATGGGAAATGGAAATGGATTTTGTATGATACGGATTTTGGATTTGGCTTAGTTGAGTGGGTTGGACATAATACTCTCGCATTTGCATTGGAATCTAATGGTCCAGGCTGGCCAAACCCACCTTGGTCAACATTTTTACTTAGGAATTTAATGCAGAATAATGATTTTAAGATAAAATTCATTAATCATTTCTGCTATTATCTTAATACTCGATTTAAATCAATTAATGTTTCTAATCATATAGATCAGGTTGTTAATCATATAACACCAGAAATGCCTAATCATATTTNTCGATGGGGNGGNTCTTTCAATGAATGGAATAATCAACATATNTCAATCNTAGAAAANTTTGGNGCCCAAAGAGATGATTATGTTTTTGATCACCTTGCTAATCAATTTAATTTGAATGATACATCTAATTTAACCGTGTCTTCTTTTCCTGAGGATGCTGGTACTATATTTACATCAGGCCAGCCGATACCAGATTCACAATGGATCGCAAAATACTTTAATGGNATTCCTATTGAATTAGAAGCAATACCAAATCCAGGATATATTTTTTCACATTGGATAGGTGANAATGAAAGCACTAATCCAGTNATATCCATCATACTGAATGATAATGTAAATATATCAGCTATTTTTATTGAAGATGAGTCAAATAGNATGATCCTTATTAATGAATTTTTAGCGGCTAATGAGACAATTAATACAGATGAGACAGGGGCATANGAAGATTGGATAGANCTTTATTATAATATTCCTGATTTAATTTCTTTAGATGGATACTTTTTAACTGATGATTTAAGTGAACCAAATAAATGGATTTTTCCAGATGTNGANATTGAAGGTGAAGGTCATTTGTTAATTTGGACAGATGATGATATTGAAGATGGCTATTTACATACTAATTTTAAGCTTTCAGCTGATGGAGAAGAGATTGCTTTGTTTNATCCTAATTTAAATCTTATCGATTACATACAATTTGNTGAACAAAGTGATGANATTTCATTTGGTAGAGATTCGGATGGTAGTAGTGATTGGATATTTTTTGATAATCCTACCCCTGGAGCTTCTAACAATGAGAATTTGTGTTTAGCGGGAGATATAAATTGCGATAATGAGCTTAATGTTCTTGATGTNGTANTAATGGTTTCATTTATACTAGATAGTTCAAATTTAACAGAGCAGCAACAATCTCTTGGAGATTTAAATCTAGATCAAAATTTAGATGTTCTTGATGTAGTATTAATGGTTTCATTAATTTTAAATTAATTATTTAAACTTTTATTTCAGTAATCTAGTAGACTTTTGTCTTTTTATTCCTTAAATTTATCGAGTAATACGGAACATTATTTCTTGGGGGAGAAAATTAATTTTGTTGCGGTTAGATTTTAGCTACCTGCTAATCTGATTCTAATTTTATTTAATTAAACTTTCCCCATTAGATTTAAAATAAAAATAAATACATATAATCAGGAGGATACAATGAAGAAGTTTTTCTCATTCTTAATCTTATCAATATCTTTCGTAGCAACGTTGTTTGCTGATGTGCTAATTACTGAGATAGCAGATCCNAANAATAATGCAAACGCAAGGTATGTTGAACTTTATAATAGTGGCGATGATGTTGTAGATTTATCAACATATGAANTGCAACGATGGACNAATGGAAANGCNGANCCANCAGGCTTTGCAACTCTAACAGGAACTCTTGCGCCAGGTNGTTTTTTTCTGGTATGCAAAAGTAGTNGTGAATTTGCTACAGTCTATGGAATGGATTGTGATATGACAGGTGGTTCNCCAGCTGATAGTAATGGAGATGATCAGATTGCATTATTTGAATCAGGATCTATGGTAGATTTCTTCGGAGTTGTTGGTGAAGATGGAACAAATACTTGGCATGAATTTGAAGATGGTCGTGTTGAGAGGAATGCTGATGCCGCTTCTGGTTGTACAGATGTAGCTGGTTGTGAAAATCTCTGGACTGTTGATGGAGATAATGGAAATGGAGCTGGTGCTCAAGATGCGCCAGGTGGCTATGACCCAGGATCATGGATTGGTGCCGGAGAAGGCCCTACAGATGTATATGGATGCATGGATGTATTTGGTTTAAACTATAATAGTGAAGCAACTGCAGATGATGGCTCTTGTGAATATGCAGATTATCAAATTGAAGCAGGTAGTATGTACTTTGCTCCATCTGAACTAGTTGTAGAAATTGGTGAAAGCGTACAATGGAATAACGTTGGGGGGTTTCATGATGTGGTTGTAGAAAGTGGCCCTGAATTATTTGGTTTTGATGCAGTAACTGGACCAGCTTTAATTGGTAGCTACACATTTATGCTTCCAGGTGTATATGAATATGTTTGCAGTGTATATGGGCATGCTGACATGGGAATGGTTGGAACAGTGACAGTTAATGGTCCTGCTGAACCAGAAAATTTATTTTTTTCAGAGTATGCTGAAGGTAGTTCAAATAATAAATATTTAGAGATTTATAATGCAACAGATGGAGACGTTGATCTTAGTGGATACTCTCTTTCAAGTTGTTCTAATGGTTGTAATGATGGTGTTAGCTGGGATTATGCAGATAATGTTACATTTGAAGCAGGCACTATGCTTGCAGCTGGTGATGTTTACGTTGTTTGTCATGGATCATCAGATGAAATTATTTTAGGTGAGTGTGATCAAACATTTACTTATTTAAGTAATGGTGATGATGTGTTTGCCTTAACACAAATGGGGACTGGAACAGTAGTAGATATTATCGGTCTTGTTGGTGATGATCCTGGTGCTGGATGGGATGTTGCTGGTGTTGTAGAGGCTACTAAAAACCATACTTTAGTTAGAAAATCTTCTGTGACTTCAGGGAACGCGCTTTGGTTAGATAATCCAGATACAGGAGAATCTGGTTCAGCTGGTAGTGATGCTGAAACTTCTGAGTGGGTAGTTCTTGATGAAGATACATGGTCATTTTTAGGTTTTCATCCACATACTTTTGTATATGGATGTACAGATATGGAAGCTCAAAATTATAATGCAGATGCAACTGTAGATGATGGATCATGTGAGTATGGTGGTGTTGCATGTGAACTTGGTGATGTATATGTTACAGAAGCTGCATCAGCGGGTGACCCTGCAGATTTTATAGAAATTTTTAATAGTGGATCTGAAGATTGTTCGCTTGCTGGTTTTATGCTGGATGATTCTGATGAGCTATCTGATTTAACCTTTGGTAATGTAGTAATTGCTGCTGGCGGATATTGGGTTGGATATGAAGATGAAGAAGGTAGCTTTAGTTCTGGCCTTAATCAAGATGCAGAGACTATATACTTTAGTGATGGAGTTACTACTCTTATTGTAGAAATGATAGAGGCTGTTGAGGTTGATGGGGTTGAGCTTTCTCAAAGTTTTGACGCTGATGGCCTTGGATGTTATACTAGCCCAACTCCTGGTGCAGAAAATGCAGAGTGTTTTGTATTTACTTATGGCTGTACTGATGAGTTGGCATTGAATTATGATCCAGCGGCAAATTTTGATGATGATTCATGTGAATATGAGCAGGTAGAAGCTGCGAACTTATTCTTTTCAGAATACGCTGAGGGTAGTTCAAATAATAAATATTTAGAGATTTATAATGCAACAGATGGAGACGTTGATCTTAGTGGATACTCTCTTTCAAGTTGTTCTAATG